>NZ_JBAQRT010000031.1:0-3077 GCF_049306435.1 Zavarzinia sp. | reverse complement strand
ACCCTACCCACAGCCGCCACGGTGACCACCGCTATGGATAAGTAGCCCGCCGCCGCCAGACTCGTGATGGTCGCGCCGGCGAGCTACTTACCCACAGCTCCTACACCATTCGGCGGGACACGATCGCCGCCATCTCCACATCGAGACTTCCAAGCTCTTCCTCTGGTGTATTGGCCTCTCCGGTCGAACCCATCTCGATTGCGCCATCGTCGGCCTGGGCCGGCGGCTGCTGAGGCGCGGCGTCCTTTACTGCCAGCTCTTCAGAGGCGGTAGCTGAGGCATTGATGGATTTGAATACCACCAACTGCTTACTGCTGACCCAGGCCGAGAGATTGGGAGAGTGGCTAGCGACGATGACCTGAACTTGGCCGGCAGGTCCCTTTTTTGGCTTGTCCGCACGAGACTTGGCGGCCTGCTCGATCAGAAACGCCAGGACGGCTGCCTGCAATTGCGGATGCAGATGCGCCTCGGGCTCCTCGACTAGGAACAGGGTCAGGTCGGACCTACTGACTTTTTCTAGTTCGACTGCGATCGTTGCCATGAAAAGGAGGTTGGCGTAGCCATGTCCCGAGTAGCGCAAGTCTTCGGGGTGGATGCCGTAATCGGCGAGCTTGAAGCGTAGGTCGCGGGCAATCTCGATTAGGCTCTCGTGCGAAGCGAAACCAAGCGCCGCCGCTTGTGGGCGCACCCCGGCCGTCAGCGCCGATAAACCCTTGGTCACCGCTTTGTCGACCTCATCAAGGATCGGATGGGCCGTGGGGCGGGCAAGACTCTTCGCCAGATTCGTAGCGCTAGCGTCGTCGAGAAAGTGATTTAGCAGTGCCATGATACGTGTCGGATTGCCTGAAGCCAGGGCCCGTTTGGCATCGCGAAGCGGCGGCAGATAGACGTGCCGGATCATATCGTGACAGCCGGGTTCGGGCGCGTTGCCCAACTTTCCGGCCCAGAGGCTAGGGCGATCTCCAATTGCGCCGCTAAACCGTAGACCAAAGCGGGCCTCCATCAAGCTAGAGTCGGTAGCCGCCGTGATCAGACGTCCCTGTTGGCCCGCGTCAAGCCCGGCGAAGAGCGCCTCGAGTTCGAACCACTTTCTATGGCTTTGGAATCGCACGTCCGTCGGTTCGCAATAGATCTCGCGACGGCCACCTAGAGGTTGGGTCAGTAGGCGTATGGCGTCGATCGCATTGCTCTTGCCGCCATTGTTTTCGCCGACAAAAACCGTGAGGCCCTCCTGAAGTTCGACTTCACCTTCATCGAACGACCGAAAGTTTCGTAGCGTAATCTTCTTAAGGTACATGCGCTCCTCCTCAGCGCAATCTTTCCGCAGGCTGCCAGCAATGGCAACCTGTTAGTGAACGTCGCTATCGATGCCCGCATTGATCGAGGCCGAAAGGATGAGGCATCGTCTCGGTTATTGCATTTAATAACTAGCTGCTTTTACGCGTCGCGGGCGTGCGAGAGATTGTGACTGCGGTGAACTGGGCGCAATGTCGTTGGCAGATCGCGAGAGGTCAAAAGCGCATAGTGGCTTTCTAGGGCGCTGAAATTGCATCCGAGCGGCCGACTTGAGGCGCGGTGCTGCAGCGTGGGCTAGCGAAGGTCGCGATCTCCGGCCAGCCAGAGCAAAATCCCCGTCATCCCCTTCATGTCGCGCCCATGATTTTTCCCGCCGAATTTTCCCCTCCCATAATAATATTCGAAACGCCAAAGATTTCTCTTGCGTCCGGGGCTGATCTACCCCCTTATCAGTCTTGCGATTATTTCGACGTTTGGCGGCCTTGCGCTCCCGCATTTATGCGACGGCCCTATCCTTCCCGGCTTTGAAATCTGAACCGTCCTGCGAACCCGCGGGATGTTGCTATACGTATTGAAAGACTAAAAACTATGACCATCGGCACCGTGAAGTGGTTCAATGCCACCAAGGGCTTCGGCTTCATTCTCCCCGACAATGGGGCGCAGGACGTGTTCGTCCATATCTCGGCGGTCGAGCGTTCGACCCTGGGCAATCTGACCGAGGGCCAGAAGGTCAGCTTCGACCTCGAGCGCGGTCAGCAGGGCAAGGTCTCGGCGGTCAATCTCCAGGCTGCCTGAGCCCCCTACGGGACAGGAAAGCCCCGCGGCAGCGATGCCGCGGGGCTTTTTCATGTCCGCGTGGCCAGGGCCCGGGCCGGCGCGGGACCTTATCGGGACAATATGCGGGGGATCTCGCGATTCTTCTTGCGGGACCGTCCCGGAAGACCTATGGTTCACCGGCTCACGTTTCGACGTTTGGCGGCCTTGCGCTCCCGCTACCCAGCGACGGCCCCGTCCATCCCGACATTGAAATATGACCTGTCCTGCAAACCTGCGGGATGAACACCCATTCTCGAAAGACTACAAATTATGACCATCGGCACCGTGAAGTGGTTCAACGCCACCAAGGGCTTCGGCTTTATCGTCCCCGAAAACGGCGGGCAGGACGTGTTCGTCCATATCTCGGCGGTCGAGCGTTCGACGCTCGGCAACCTCAATGAGGGCCAGCGCGTCAGCTTCGACCTCGAAAAGGGCAAGCAGGGCAAGGTCTCGGCGGTCAACCTCCAGGCCGCCTGAGCGCTCCTCGCGCGACGGAACAGCCCCGCGGCAGTGATGCCGCGGGGTTTTTTCTTGCCTTGATGCCCCTCTCAATGCCCCCCTCAATGTCCCCGATCGCCGTCGAGGGTGCGCAGCGCCAGCATGGCGGCGGCGGTGCGGTTCTCGACGCCGAGCTTGTCGTAGATCGTCTCGAGGTGCTTGTTCACCGTGCGCGGCGACAGGCCGAGGATTTCGGCGATATCGCGGTTGGACTTGCCCCGCGCCAGCCACATCAGCACCTCACCCTCGCGGGCGGTGAGGCCGAGGCGATCACGCAGGGTCAGTTCCTGGGCCGGCTGATCGGTCTCGGCCAGTTGCAGCAGGAATTCATTGGGGCCGGTGCGGCCGACGAAGCCGAACTGGATGCCCCGCCCGCCCGGCGGATTGGCCGGCACGAAGCGGTTGGCGCCGCCTTCGGGCGTCGCCAGGCTGGCGACCCATTGGCCGACATCGGCGGGCAGCTGGCC
>NZ_JBAQRT010000030.1:0-5158 GCF_049306435.1 Zavarzinia sp. | reverse complement strand
GCCGGCCGGCATGGCGGTCTGCACCGGCATGGCCGGACGGGTCTGGGTGCCGACTTCCGCCTCGATACCGGTCGCGACGACCGAGACGCGGATGCGGCCTTCCATTTCCAGATCGAAGGTCGAGCCGACGATGATGTTGGCTTCGGGATCGACTTCCGAACGGATCCGGTTGGCGGCCTCGTCGACCTCGAACAGGGTCATGTCCATGCCGCCGGTGATGTTGATGAGCACGCCGCGGGCGCCCTTCATCGAGACATCGTCGAGCAGCGGGTTGGAGATCGCGGCTTCGGCGGCCTCGATCGCCCGCTTGTCGCCCGAGGCTTCACCGGTGCCCATCATGGCCTTGCCCATCTCGGACATCACCGTGCGCACGTCGGCGAAATCGAGATTGATCAGGCCCGGCATGATCATCAGGTCGGTGACGCCGCGCACGCCCGAATGAAGGACATTGTCCGCCATGGCGAAAGCCTGGGCGAAGGTCGTCTTCTCGTTCGCGAGACGGAACAGGTTCTGGTTCGGAATGATGATCAGCGTGTCGACGAACTGATGCAGTTCCTTGATGCCCGCTTCAGCCGTCCGCATGCGGTGGCTGCCTTCGAACTGGAACGGCTTGGTCACGACGCCGACGGTCAGGATGCCCTGCTCCCGCGCCGCGCGGGCCACGACCGGGGCCGCGCCCGTGCCCGTGCCGCCACCCATGCCGCAGGTGATGAAGACCATGTTCGAGCCGGCGAGCGCATCGACGATCTGGTCGTGCGTTTCCTCGGCGGCCATGCGGCCCACTTCCGGCTTGGAGCCGGCGCCGAGGCCCTGCGTGACCTCGCCGCCGAGCTGGATCTTGCGCATCGCCTTGTTGTTGGCGAGCGCCTGGGCATCGGTATTGGCGACGACGAATTCGACGCCTTCCAACCGTGCCTCGATCATGTTGTTGACCGCGTTGCCGCCCGCGCCACCAACACCGAACACGGTGATCCGCGGCTTGAGCTCAGCCGGTTCCGGCACACCCAGCGAAATCGTCATGTTGCTCTCCTTACCAAGTGGCCCTGTGGCCGGTGTTGCTTCATTGATGACAAACGATTCAGAAATTCTGTTTCAGCCAGCGGCCGATGCGTCGCACCCGGCCGGTTCCACCCGTGTCGTCCGGCCCGAGAACCGCCTCGATCGGCGCCCGCGCGGCATAGGCGAGAAGTCCCGCCGCCGTCGCGAAGGACGGCCCGCCCGTCGATTCCGCGAGACCCGAGAGACGAATCGGCCGGCCCATGCGCACCTGCTTGTCGAGGACGCCGGCCGCGAGTTCGCGCACGCCCTGCAGCTGCGACGCACCGCCGGTCAGCACCACCTTGCGACCGCCCACCTTGTCGAATCCGCTGTCACGCAGATGGTTCCGCACCAGCTCGAAAGTTTCCTCGATCCGGGGGCGGATGATGCCGTTCAGAACCGAGCGCGGCACATGATTGGCGGCGCCGTGATCGCTCTCGCCCATCTGAGGCACGTCGATCACCTCGCGGTCGTCATTGGCGCCCGGCACGGCGCTGCCGAACAGGGTCTTCATGCGTTCCGCATGGGCGGTCGGCGTCAGCAGGCCGCGCGCGATATCATTGGTGACATGGCCGCCGCCGATCGGCAGCACCGCGGTATGAACAAGACTGCCGTCGTAGAAGACGGCGATCGAGGTCGCGCCGCCGCCCATGTCGATCAGGGTGATGCCGAGATCCATCTCGTCCTCGACCAGGCAGGCGAGGGCCGAGGCATAGGGCGCCAGCACGATGCCCGAGACGCCGAGATGCGCCCGGCTGATGCAGACCGAGAGATTGCGGATCGGCCCCGACTGGGCGGTGACGACATGGATGTTGACGCCGAGGCGTTCGCCGAACATGCCGCGCGGATCCTTGATCCCGCGCGAGCCGTCGATCGTGTAGCCGACGGGAATGGCGTGGATCAGCTCGCGGTCCGGCGCTTCGGCGCGGACACGGTTGCCCTGTTCCAGCACCTTGCGGATATCGCTGTCGCCGACCTCGTGGCCGGCGATCGAAACCTCGACGCCGATGGTGTGGGACTGCGGCAGGCCGCCCGAGAAGGAAACGAAGACATCGCGGATGGTCTCGCCCGCCGTGCGTTCGGCGGTTTCGACGGCGGCGCGGATCGCATGTTCCGTCGCCTCCATGTCGGTGACCGTGCCCGAGCGCATCCCCCGGCTGGCGTGATGGCCGATGCCGATCACGCGCACCTGCCCGGTCGCATCGATGCGGCCGATGAAGCAGGCAACCTTGGTCGTTCCGACATCAAGGGCTGCGATCAGGGCATTGCGGGCGGCGGCCATGGCTCTTGTCTGTTCCTTCGCTCAGGTATTCTTGGCGGGCGGCACGGCCATCTGCTGCACCGCGCCGTCGGACAGGCGGACGATCAGACGGTCGGACTGGCGCAGATCGACGACGGTGATGTCGCGCGACAGCAGCCGATCGGTCCGCTCCAGCCGGGCGAGGCGGTCGAAAGCCTCGGCCATGCCTTCTTCCGGCAGGCGGATCTCGACGCCATTGTCCAGCTTCAGGTTCCAGCGCCGCTTGGAGACGCGGATCGCGGCTTCCACCCGCTTGCCGATCGACGGCTCCCGGGCGAGGAGATCGATCAGTTCGGCGGCATAGCGCGGCGCGTCGTCACCAACGATCAGCGGCAGCTTGGCGTAGAGCGCCAGCTGCGCCCCCTCGCCCTCGATGGCGATGCCATTCTGGTCGACGAGATGCATCTTGCCGTCGGTCTGCCACAGCGCCATCGGCCGGCGCTCGACGAGGGTGACATGGATGCTGTCGGGCAGGCGCCGCTCGATCGAGGCGGACTGGACCCAGGACAGGCTCTGCAACCGCTCCCGTGCCGCGCCGAGATCGAGCGAGAGAATGTCGTCGCCCCGCTCGATGTCGAGGGCGGCGAGAACATCGCCCGCCTTCACGACGCTGCGACCCGACACGGTCACGCTGCCGACGATGAAGCCCTCGCTCCGCGCCAGATGGGCGAAGCGGGCATCGATCGCGGCCTTCACGTCATCGAGCCGCCCGGCGAGGGCCAGCACGCCGACGACAAGGACCGAGGCGCCGGCCAGCCCGAGCACCGCCCTGCCCCGCCAGCCCAATTGGGCAAGGCCGGGCAGGCCGCGCGCGACCGCCTCGCCGAGGGGACGGGGCTTCGCCGCCATCACCCGGCGCTTGCGATGTTTGGGGGTCTTGGCCTGGCCGAAGAGCCCGCCGACCATGCCGCCTAGCGATCGCATGACGCATCCTCCACCATCCAGGTCACCAGGTCCTCGAAGCTCATGCCGCGATAGGCCGCCTGTTCCGGCACCAGCGAGGTGCCGGTCATGCCCGGCTGGGTGTTCACTTCAAGAACGATCAATTCGCCGCTCGCGTCGTCGAAGCGGAAATCGGTCCGGCTGACACCCCGGCAGCCCAGTGCCTGATGGGCGGCCACCGCGAGCGCCATGGCCTTCTCGGTCACGCCTTCGGGCAATCGCGCCGGCACGACATGGCGCGAGCCACCGGCGGCATATTTCGCTTCGTAATCGTAGAATTCGGTCATCGGCAGGATCTCGGTCACCGCCAGCGCCCGGTCGTGCATCACGCCGACCGTCAGCTCCCGCCCGGGGATGAAACGCTCGACCAATACCGGCTTGTCCGCCGTCCAGCCCTCGGTGAGACCCTGCGGGTAGCGATTGTCGCCCGGGCGCACGATATGCACGCCGACCGACGAGCCTTCGTTGGTCGGCTTCACCACATAGGGCGGCGCCATCAGGTGGCCGGCCGCCGCCTCGCCCGCCGTCGTCGCGACGCCTTCCGCCAGCGGCAGGCCGCGGGCGGCCAGAACCACCTTGGTCGCCGGCTTGTCCATGGCGACGGCGGAAGCCCGCACGCCCGAATGGGTATAGGGAAGGCGCATCAACTCGAGCACGCCCTGCACGCAGCCATCTTCGCCGAAGCGGCCATGCAGCGCGTTGAAGACGACATCGGGCTTCACCTCGGCGAGGCGAAGCGCGACATCGGCGCCGACATCAATCTCGGTCACGGTGAAGCCCGCGTTGCGCAGCGCCTGCGCGCAGGCGGCGCCGGAGTTCAGGCTGACCTCCCGCTCGGTCGAAATTCCGCCCTTCAGGACGGCGACATGCAGCGCGGCACTCATGACTTCACCTCCGCCGGCAGGGAGCCGTGACGGCCAAGGCGCATGATTTCCCACTCCAGCGTTACACCCGAGGTCTCGAACACCCGGCGGCGGACATCCTCGCCCAGGCCCTCGATATCGGCGGCACTGGCCGCGCCCTCGTTGATCAGGAAGTTGCAGTGCAGGGGCGAGACCACGGCGCCGCCCCGGCGCAGACCCCGGCAACCGGCGGCATCGATCAGCTCCCAGGCCTTGTGACCTTGCGGGTTCTTGAAGGTCGAGCCGCCGGTGCGGCTGCGCACGGGCTGCGCCGCCTCGCGCGCGGCGGCGATCTCGTCCATGCGCGCGGCGATCGCGGCGATGTCGCCCGGCCGGCCCTGAAGCACGGCTTCGGTCACGATCCAGTCGGCCGGAAAATCGCTGTGGCGATAGCTGAAATGAAACGCCTCGGGCCCCAGGGTGCGGATCTCGCCCGCGCCGTCGACCACCGTCGCCTCGACCAGGACATCGGCGAGTTCGGCGCCATAAGCCCCGGCATTGGTGCGGAAGGCGCCGCCGATGGTGCCCGGAATGCCGCGCAGGAATTCGAGCCCGGTGATGCCGGCATCCCGCGCGACGAGCGAGACATTGAGATCGAGCGCGGCTGCGCCGACGCGAAGCCGCGCGCCTTCTTCGACCGCGATACCGGCGAAACCCCGACCCAGCCGCAGCACGATGCCGCCAAGGCCGCCGTCGCGGACAAGCAGGTTGGAGCCGACGCCGAGGGTCAGCAGCGGCACGCCTTCGGGGCGCCCGCGCAGCAGGGTGACGAGATCCTCGAGATCACGGGGACGCACCATCACCTCGGCCGGTCCACCAACCTGGAACCAGGTCACACCCGCGAGGGGCGCGCCCGGCGAGACGCGGCCCTTCAGGGGGGGCAGACGCTCGATCAGGGTGGCTGTGACGGGGGCGGTCATCATCGGCTCCGCTCCGCCGTCGCGGGCGCGGCCCCGGCGAGCGCGGCCAGCTGGCC
>NZ_JBAQRT010000029.1:0-2624 GCF_049306435.1 Zavarzinia sp. | reverse complement strand
ATGACGGCGTTCAACTCGGTGCTGGGTCTCGCCTCGCATGCTTCAGCCCCCACTTACGAAACGCTCTACAGTGGCAAATGGATTCACCCGAAAGCATGATTGGCAATCAACCGGATAGGCAAGGTTCAAACAAGCCACTGTCTATCTGCCGCTTTAACTCACGCACCCCCCAACTGCCTTGCTGCGCTTCAATCTCATAAAAACTGCGTGCCTGTGCGTTGCTGACCGACAGCAGCACCACGTAATGCGACCAGCCCAGACACAAGTGTTCCGCCAACTTTTGCGTATTGGGTGGCATAGCAGATTGGTCAGACGGTGTCTGACCAATCTCTGGATACGTCTGATAGAACGAGCGACATTGCTTCAAATTGGTGACCGACACGCCTTTTAGCCCACGGCGGACAAGCTCATCTGACAAGCGCACCAACAACTGCTTGCCATACACCTGTACCCGAGATGCTGCCCCCTGCTCAAACTCCACGATATGCCAGCCAAAAAGCCAATTGCGTACGACCAGCGCGGTGTCCACCGAGCGGGCAGCTTGAGCCTGCAACTGCAGGTGAGTGACGCTGAGTGCCTGAACCAGGACAGACAGTTCAACATCACCGCTGGCGATTGACACAGTTTGCGCTTTGAATTTTTTCGTCATAAAAACACATTCATGAAACGGTGATGGTCACATTTGTCCCACAGCCCGTGGGACAAATTTCAAAGACATTTGACTTCGGTGCCGGGAGACATCAGCTTGAAGATTTGTTCGACGTTGATCTTGACACTGTCATTGGCAAAACCAGAATCACGGAACACGGCGCGCAACGGCTCCCGCTTGGCCAGCAGCTTGACGAAGTCTTCGCTGACACCCTCTTCAAAGCACGCGGCCAGCGCGTTGCCATCGACGAAGTACACGACCTTACCGGCAATGGTCTCCTGCGCGATGGGCAGCGCCAGGTCCACACCCCAGTCCAGCAGCACCTGGAAAAGCAGGTCTTCGGACGTGCGGTCTTCGCGGATGTTGTTGACCTGATCAGACAGCAGGTCTTGGGACACGGCGTCGGGGGTGTAGAACACCTCCTTCATGTTGGAGCTGTCGACTTTGAGGACGCGGAAGCCAATATCGAGGTCTTCGGCGCTAGGCTTCCCACTGTTAGCTTCCTTGATTGCAATACCTGCTAATCGCAAACGCTGCTTGCTCAATTCGGCAATGGTTCTGAAGCCAGCCTTAGAAGCATCACTGCCTTCATCGCATACTTGTGGCATCTGCACCATGATGTGGACTCGCCTTCCACCGTCATCAGCGTTTTGCGCCATCACCGCATGTGCAGTCGTTGATGAACCTGCGAAAAAGTCAAGCACGATGCTTGTCGAATTAGTCCCGCTGGCGATCAACTTTCGTAGCAACTCAGGCGACTTCGGAAAATCCATAACCGACTTGCCAAATAAGTCTTTGACCGACTTTCGACCATAATCATTTGTGATTTCTTTGTCAGTCCAAAGAGATTTAGGCAAGGTGGTGGCAGTCTGACCGTCGGCCCCAACTAGGTAGTCCTTGCGATAAATTCTCCAATCTTGACCGCTCTTCTCGGCAACTAGAAGGTCATTCTCATCGAGAACCTTCTTTGTGCCCCAAGTCCAACATGTCTTCACGCCATCAGGGGCATCGGGAAATACTTCATCACTGAATTCAACAGTCCTCTGAGTTGACACCTTTCCATCCTTTGGGCGGACATAGAGAGGGTAGTAAAGCTTTGGTCGTGTAGTGGGATTGAACGCTTGATTTCGATTTCGAAGACCCAGCAAGCGATATTTTCCGAGGGTATCAACGCGGTCGTACTCATCGACCATCTTTCCTTCTTTTTCAACTCCGGTCATCGTCGTTGGAGAGTCGCAATTTTTGCCAAAAATGATGACCGATTCGTGAGTTTTTGCAATGAACTTATCCAGATGCCGCCCTCTGGGATTCAATTGAACGGCCAACTGCGCAATGAAATTCCCATCGCCGAATACCTCGCCGCAAAGTCGTTGCAGATTGGCTCCCTCGTTATCGTCGATTGAAATGAAAATCACGCCGTCTTCACGAAGTAGGTTCCTAGCGAGCTTCAAGCGCGAGTACATCATCGAAAGCCAATCAGAATGGAAACGCCCGTTGGCCTCTGTATTGGCAACAAACCGGTTTCCCTCTTCGTCCTTCTGGTTGGATCGCTCAAAATATGACGCGGAATCCTCCGCGAAATCGTCCTCATAGACAAAGTCATTCCCCGTGTTGTACGGCGGATCGATGTAAATCATCTTGACCTTGTTCAGATAGGTCTCTTGCAACAACTTCAACGCATCGAGGTTGTCCCCCTCGATGAACAAGTTCTGCGTGGTGTCGAAGTCCACGCTCTCCGCACGACAGGGTCGCAGCGTTTTTGCGATAGGCGCATTGGCGGTCAGCAAGGCCTCCCGCTTGCCGGGCCAATTGAGCTGGTAACGCTCTTGCGGGCCTTCCACGATGGACGTGGACAGCTCCTGGCGTAACTGGTCAAAGTCGATGCTGCGCTTCACCACGCCAGCGGCATCGCGCACTTCGGTGACGCAGTTCGGGAAAAGCTGGGCCAGTTTGTCGATGTTGGCCTGGGTCAGGT
>NZ_JBAQRT010000028.1:0-4995 GCF_049306435.1 Zavarzinia sp. | reverse complement strand
GGCCTCGTCGGCATGGACCACGAGCGGCCGGCCAGCGGCGGCACCGTGATCAATCTGTCGGTCAACCGCCCGGCCATGGGGCCGCAGCTCGAGGCGATGCAGGCGACCCTCGTTCATCTGGCGCGGGCGCCCGATCTTTCCGCCGTGATGGGCTATCAGTTTCCGGCCGGCTCGCCGTCGCATCGCGCGGCCGGCGCGGCCTGGCTGCGCCGGGCCGGCATGGAGGTGACGCCGGACCAGGTGCTGGTCACCGCCGGTTGCCAGAATGCCCAGACCATCGCCCTGATGACCGTGGCCCGCCCGGGCGACATCCTGCTGACCGAGGCCCTGGCCTATCCCGGGCTGACTTCGCTCGCCCGGCGCCTCGGCCTGACGCTGGAGCCGGTGGCGATCGACGGGGACGGGATGCGCGCCGATGCGCTGGATGCCGCCTGCCGGGGCGGCGGCCGGCGTTTCGTCTATCTGACGCCGACGATCCAGAACCCGACCGGCGTCGTCATGTCGGGGGAGCGACGGCGGGCGATCGCCGCCGTGGCCGAGCGGAATGACGCCTTCCTGATCGAGGATGACGTCCACGGCTTCCTCGCGCCGAAACAGGTCCCGATCGCCATGCTGGCGCCGGAGCGGACGATTTTCGTCACTTCGGTCTCGAAGGCGCTGATGCCGGGCCTGCGCATCGGTTACATGTCGTTGCCGCGCCGCCTGGTCGATGCCGCGACCGAGACCATGCGGGCGACCACCCTGATGGCGCCGCCCCTGATGGCCGATATCGTCGCGCGCTGGATCGGCGACGGCACCGCCGAACGGCTGACCCAATGGCAGGTCGGCGAGATCGCCCGCCGCAACGAGATCGCCGAACGCATCCTCGGCCTGCCCACCCCGGCGCAAGGCCGGGTGCGTTCATTCCATCTGTGGCTGCCGGTCGAGAACGGACGGCGGGCGGCCGATGTCGTCGATGCCGCCCGCGCGCTGGGCGTCCATGTCGCCGCCGCCGCCGCTTTCCAGGTCGGTCGCGGGGCGGCCCCGGAAGCCCTGCGGGTCAGCCTGTCGGCGGCCAGCGACATGGGCGAACTGGCCGACGGCCTGTCCCGCCTCGCCGAGGCGCTGCGCTTCTGCCCGGACGAGCCCGCCCTGGTCTGACCGCCCGGCTCAGGCGACGAACTGGAACGAATCCGCCGTCAGCGCCGACAGGGCCACATTTTCCAGCACGATGGAATGGGCGGCGTTGTAGGTGATGACGACATCGCCGTCGACCTCCACGCTATGGGCGAGGACATCGGCGAAATCGTCGAACAGCCCGTCGGCGAAGGTGATGATGTCATAGGGGGCGTTGCGGTTCGCGACGAAGTCGGTGATGCGGTCGTGGCCGAAGCCGGCCTGGAAGACGAAATTGTCCCAGCTGCCACCATCGGCACCGCCGCCGGTCAATGTATCGTCGCCGGCCCCACCGTCGATCCAGTCGGGCGTCACGTCGCCGGTGATCGTATTGGCGAGGGCATTGCCGGTGACATGGCCACTGTACGGATCGGCCAGGATGGCATTTTCGATCCCCTCGGCCATGACGAAGTGCAGGCCGTCGCCGCCATAGATCACCGTGTCGATGCCGCCGCCGCCGGCCTCCCGGCTCTCGTCGACGAGATCGCCGTAACTGTCGACGACATAGGTATCGTTGCCGGCGCCGCCGACCATGAGATCGACGCCGCTGCCGCCGTCCAGCCTATCGTCGCCCCGGCCGCCGAACAGGATGTCGACACCGCCCAGCCCGCGCAGCACATTGTCGCCGGCGCCGCCGAGCATGATGTTGGCCGCGCCATTGCCGGTGCCGTCGATGGCGCCCGAGGTGGTGATCACCAGATCGTCGAGGCCGGAGCCGAGGGTGAAACTCGCGCTGGCGAAAACCGTGTCGTGGCCGTCGCCATGGGCCTCGCTCGCGACATCGAGGCTGGAATCGACGACATAGAGATCGTTGCCGAGGCCGCCATACATCCGGTCGTCACCGCTGCCGCCGTCGAGCAGGTCACTGCCGTCACCGCCTTCGAGCTTGTCGTTGCCGGCCTTGCCCGACAGCGCGTCGTCGCCGCCGAGACCCAGCAGGATATTGTTCGCGGCATTGCCGGTCAGGACATTGTCCAGTTCGTTGCCGGTGCCGTCGATCCGGGCGCTGCCGCGCAGCAGGAGGTTTTCGATATTGGCGCCCAGGGTGAGGGAGAGGGTGCTCTGCACCGTGTCGACGCCGCCATCCGCCGCTTCCTCGATCGCGTCGCCGGCATCGTCGACGACATAGGTATCGTTGCCGCCGAGACCGCGCAGCAGATCGGCGCCACGACCGCCGTTCAGCACGTCGTCGCCAGCGCCGCCGGTGATCGTGTTGGCGAGCGTGTTGCCCGTCCCCTCGAAAGCGCCGACGCCGGTAAAGACCAGCGCTTCGACATTGGCGCCCAGCTGATAGGCGCCAAGGGCGGTCAGCATCGTGTCGTGGCCACCATCGCCGGCCTCGACCACCGTATCGCCCAGGCTGTCGACGACATAGGTATCGTCGCCGCCCCGCCCGCGCAGGATATCGTCGCCCGCGCCGCCATCCAGCCGGTTGGCGCCGTCGTCGCCCGAGATATCGTCCGCCCCGCCGGTGCCGAAGACATTCTCGATGCCGATCAGCGTGTCGTTGCCAAGGCCGGTGCCGCTCGATGTGCCGGCCGCGAGGTCGACGATGGCGCCCGCCGACGAGCCGGCGAAGCTGACGGTATCGCTGCCGGCGCCGCCGTCGAGGATATCGCTGCCCGATCCGCCGATCAGGATGTCGTCGCCGAGCGCGCCCTTGAGGTGATCATTGCCGCGCGCCCCCTTCAGGATGTCGTCATCGCCGCTACCGACATGGAAATCGCCGGCCGAGGTGCCGACCCAGTTCTGGGCATCGCCGGCATGGCCGAGGATGACATGAGTGATGCCGGCGCCAATGCCGTAACCGTAATCGGCGTAATAGGGCCGCGGATCGTCGGCGAAGGGCGTGCCCACGGCGATGTCGTCGAAGCCGTCGCCGTTGAAGTCGCCCGCCTTGTTGATGCTAAGGTTGCGGGTATCGAAGCCGGCGCCGCTGATCAGGAAGCCGTCGCTGCCGTCGACCGCGCGGATGGAGAAGCTGGCGCCCGTGTTGCCGGTGTGGCCGAACAAGACACCGCCGCCGACGATGATGTCGGCGAGGCCGTCGCCATTCACGTCGCCCGCGGCCCCGGCCCCGGACCCGCCGCCGGTGATGGCGAAGCCGTTGCTGCCGTCGATGGTGCCGAGGGCGATGTCGGTCTGCGCGGCGTCGGCGCGGCCGAAGACGATATAGACCTTGTTTTTGCCCCCGACGCCGATGATGAGATCGTCGATGCCGTCGCCGTTCACGTCGCCCGCGGCGCCGACGGAGGTGCCGGTGCCGCTGCCCGCCGCACCGGTGATGCGATAGCCGTTGCTGCCGTCGACCGCGGTGACGTCGACCGTGGCGGTGAAGCCGCCGGCCTTGCCGAACAGCACATAGCCGGCGGTATCGGCATTGCCGAAGATCAGGTCGTCGTAACCGTCGCCGTTGACGTCGCCCGCAGCGGCCATGCGGCTGAAGGCGCCGGCCGGCTGGAAGCCGTTGCTGCCGTCGACGGCGGGGGACTCGAGGTTGGCGGGCAGGCCGGAAGCGCTGCCGAAGACAATGGTGCCGCCGGCGATGATGTCGTCGAAACCGTCACCGTTCACATCGCCGGCGGCGTCCAGGTGGGACTGGTATGTGCCGATTTGGACAAAGCCGCCCGCCGAGCCGAAGACGATATAGTTTTCGTAGGTGCCCCAAATGTGGCCACCGTCGCCGCCATATGAGAAATCATCGAAACCGTCGCCATTGACGTCGCCGAGGACACCGAGGCGGCGCCCGATATATTCGTAGTCGGCACGGGAGCCAAAGAAGAACGGGCCGGACAGATCGCGGTCGCTGAAGAAGGGACCCGCCGAGCCCTCGACCAGGGTGGCGAGACCTTGGTAGTCGGAGCTCAAGGGCGAACCGACCATGATATCGGCGAAGCCGTCGCCATTGACGTCGCCGACACCGGCGACCGCCGTGGCGCTGAGTTCATACTCCCAGCCGATCAGGCGAAAGCCGTTTTCGCCGTCAAGCGTGTACAATTGAAGTGTCGCCGGAAAATCGGTCATGGGTGCCCCCTGTTGGCGCGACCGTCATCCCCCCCGATCCCGCGGATTTTGGGAGATCATGGCACCAAAGGGCATGGAAGCACAATCAAGAGTTCTATAATCAAAGCCGATCCACCTGCGGTAAGCAGATGCGCATCGTCGAGGACGCCGGGAGGGGCTCAGAAGGGGCTCAGGGGGGGCGCCTCAGACGTGACGCATGTTGGAGACAACCAGCTCGAGGCCATGTTCGTGGCGGCGCAACTGCTTGGTCGCGAGCGCGGGCAGGGGAATGCCGTGGTTGATGCAGTGGAACACGAGCGACGCCGCCAGCGTGGCGCTGTCCAGCGTGAAGTCCGCCGGAACGTCGGTGCCATCGGCCAGAATCTGGAACCTGCCCTCGATTTCCGGCGGCGCGGTGAACACCATGCCCACCACCTTGCCGCTGGGAATGGGCAATTTGCGGTGGCGATGGAAATTGGCGATGGCCGCGACGATCTCGTGCGGCGCGAAGGCGATGGTGTGGACTTCCGTGGTCATGCCGCCGCTTCCCGCTGTGCCCATTGGGCTGCCATCAAGCTGCGGAACAATCGTTAATTTTCGGCGAACGACAGGGGTCCGGTATCAGGTGATCGCCTTCAGCGTGTCCCGCAGCGCCGCCGGTGCCGGAATTTCCGCCTCGACCGCGACATGGGCGGCACGCCACAGGGGCAGGGCGGCGGCCAGCCTTTCCTCGCCTTGCGGGGTCAGCACGAGCCGGCGGCGGCGGCGGTCGCCCGGCGCGGTCTCGATCCGGACCAGGCCCTGGCGCTCCAGCGGCTTCAGCGCGGCGGTCAGGGT
>NZ_JBAQRT010000027.1:0-12404 GCF_049306435.1 Zavarzinia sp. | reverse complement strand
GGTCGGTGGCGCGGGCGCGCGACCTTCGCGGCACCCTGCGCCGCCTCGCCCGCCTGATCGCCAGGCGGAAACTGCCCGCCGCCCTCGTCCTTGTCTGCACCGTCGCCAGCGTCGTCTTTTCCGGCCTCGTGCCGTGGCAGCTGGGCCGGGGCACCGACCTCGTCGTCACCACCGTCGCGCGCGGGGTCCCGCTCGACCTGGCGGCGCTGGCCCGGATCCTCGGCCTCGCCGCCGGCCTTCTGGTCCTCGGCGTTCTGCTGAATTGGGCCCAGGCCTGGTTCACCAATGGCATCGTGCAGTCGGTGAGCCGGGGTATGCGAGACGACGCCGAGCGAAAGCTGGCCCGCCTGCCCCTCGCCTGGTTCGATCGCCAGCCCCATGGCGAAGTCCTGAGCCGCATCACCAATGACATCGACAATGTGAGCCAGAGCCTGCAGCAGCTCCTGAGCCAGCTGCTGATGTCGGCGCTGCAACTGCTGACCGTGCTTGGCCTGATGTTCTGGATGTCGCCGACGCTCGCCGCCATCGCCATCGCCTCGCTGACCGCGTCGGTATGGCTGTCGCGCCGGATCGCGGCCCGCTCCCGGCCGCATTTCGTCGACCAGTGGCGCACCACCGGCGCGCTGAACGGCGATGTCGAGGAGAATTACACCGGCCATACCCTGATGAAGGTCTTCGGCCATCAGGCACGCGCGCGGGCGCGGTTCGAGACCAGCAACGAAACGCTGCGGGCCAGCACCTTCAAGGCGCAGTTCCTGTCGGGCACCATCCAGCCCGTCATGATGTTCGTCGGCCAGCTCGGCTTCACCGCCGTGGTCGCCGGCGGGGCGCTGCAGATCCTCGCCGGGGCGATATCGATCGGCGTGCTGCAGTCCTTCATCCAGTATATCCGGCAGATCAACCAGCCCATCGGCCAGATCGCCGGCGCCGCCTCGGTCCTGCAATCCGCCTCCGCCTCGGCGGAGCGGGTGTTCGAGCTGCTGGACGCGCCCGAAATCACGCCGGACACCGGAACCCCCGCCGTGATCGACACACCCCGGGGCCACGTCGTCTTCGATCACGTCACCTTCCGCTACGATCCCGAACGGCCGCTGTTCGAGGATGTCAGCCTCGAAGCCCGGCCGGGCGAGACCGTCGCCATCGTCGGGCCGACCGGCGCCGGCAAGACCACGCTGGTCAATCTCCTGATGCGTTTCTACGACATCGACGGCGGCGCCATCAGGCTCGACGGGGTCGATACCCGGGATTTCCCGCGCGAGGGCCTGCGGCGGCACTTCGGCATGGTGTTGCAGGATTCCTGGCTGTTCAGCGGCACGATCCGCGAGAACATCGCCTACGGCAAGGACGGCGCGACCGAGGCCGAAATCCTCGAAGCCGCCCGCTCGTGCCATGTCGACGATTTCGTCCGCAAGCTCCCCGAGGGGTACGACACGGTGGTGGACGAGGCCGGCGGCGTCCTCAGCACGGGGCAGAAGCAGTTGCTGACCATCGCCCGCGCCTTCATCGCCCGCCCGTCGGTGCTGATCCTGGACGAGGCGACGAGTTCGGTGGACACGAGGACCGAACTCCTCGTCCAGCGCGCCATGGCGAGGCTTCGGGCCGGGCGCACCAGTTTCGTCATCGCGCACCGCCTGTCCACCATCCGCGACGCCGATGTCATCGTCTACATGGAAGCCGGGCATCTGCTGGAACAGGGCAGCCACGAGGAACTGCTGGCCCTGCGCGGCCATTACTGGCAGCTCTATCAGTCGCAATTCGCGGCGGCACAGGCCATGCCCTGAAACAAACGGGGAATATGGTGAAATAAATTTCATCAATTCCGCCCGACCGGCGTTAATCGTGCTAATATCAGCCCCTAAAATTCTTCGAACAATCGCCGCCCCGAATTAAGACCGCTTTGTTGTGGTCATTCGCGCCCGTCTTGAATTGAACGGGCGCGTACGGCGGCCGTTCGCCACATCATTTCCACGCGCCCGTATCGATCCGATACACAGGAGAGTCCCATGGCCAAGGCACAGAAACGCAGCAATCGCGAAGCCAAGAAACCCAAGGCGGCGCCCAAGCCGGTGGCCGTCGCGGAAACCGCGGCCCTGCTCGGCCGTGTCCAGCAGGCGGCCGCCAATCCCCCGAAGAAGAAGCGCTGAGCCGGCCGGCCCCATCGGCCGGACGCTCACCGGCCGATCCGTCGGGCCGACCTTCCCTCATGATTCAGGAAAAATCCCATGCGCTACCTCAGGGGCACGGCCGGCAGCGGCATTTTGAAATGCGCCGGTACCGACATCGTCCGCGCGGCCTATGATTTCGACACCTACGAACGCAAGTCCGGCGAAATCACGCGCTGCGGCGAAATCAGGCTGCCCGCGGCCTATCTGGTCGGCGTCTTCGGCCGGCCCGACGTCGAACTCCTGACCGACGACGGCGAACTGCTCCATCTCAAGTTTTCCGAGCGGAAACTCGCCCCCGCCAGCGACGCCGCCCATGTCGACGTGATTGGCCAGCGCCAGATGGATGCGCCCCATTGAGGGCATGACGCGCGGGGCGGTCCCACGGGACCGATATCCCTCAGGGCTGGACCCGAGAACGCAGAAGCTCACATGGCCATTGCCGCAGGGGGTGAGGCCGTCGTTGGGCGGCGCACTCGGCACGGCCAAGGGCTGCGACGGCAACCGCGATCACCCCGGCGACAGTCAGAGCATCGGCGCCAAGACCTGAAATTCAGCCTCCATTAATTTCAGAAAGTCGCCGAAACCTGACAATCGGCTTGGAGGCGGTTCCAGTTCTGATATATACCTCAACGTTAGGTCAGAAAACGCCGGGGTTTCTGAAATATGGATCTATCGTCCTACCAGGCAGGGCAATACGAACGTCAGCTCGAATATCGGAGTTTCGTGCCGACACCGATCCACCATGCCTGGATCATCGCCGATCCGCAGGTCAGCGATCTCCTGAGCCGCGCCGACCGCGCCCTGGGCGCGCTGAACGCCTTCTCGCAGCTCGTGCCCGATATCGACTTCTTCATCACGATGTATGTCGCCAAGGAAGCGACGCAATCAAGCCGTATCGAGGGCACCCAGACCAATATCGAGGACGCCTTCAAGGACCTCGACGATCTTTCGCCAGAGGACAAGGATGACTGGACCGAGGTCCAGAACTACATCCGGGCGATCAATCACGCCATCACCAGTCTCGAGCGCCTGCCCTTCTCGAACCGCCTATTGCGGGAAACCCATGCGATCCTGATGGAAGGTGTGCGCGGCGAGACCAAACGCCCGGGTGAATTCCGCATCAGTCAGAACTGGATCGGGGTCAGCCTGAAGGACGCGGTCTTCGTGCCACCACACCACGAGCGCGTCCCCGACCTGATGAGCGACCTGGAGAAATTCCTGCACGATCAGGAACTGCGCGTGCCGCCACTGATCCGAATCGCCGTCGCCCACTATCAATTCGAGACCATCCATCCGTTTCTGGACGGTAATGGCAGGCTGGGCCGCCTGATGATTTCGCTCTATCTCGCGTCCGAAGAGCTGCTTTCGAAGCCCTCCCTCTATCTTTCGGATTATTTCGAGCGCAACAAGACAGTCTATGTCGACAGCATGATGGCTGTGCGCGAAGGGAACCACCTCCGCGAATGGCTGATCTTCTTCCTGCATGGCGTGGAAGAAACGGCCCAATTGTCGATCGGGGTTTTTCGGGCCATTCTCGCTCTGAAGGAACACATCGAGCGCGAGGTTCTGCCTCATTTCAGCCATCGACGGCAGGGAAACGTCCAGGCATTGATGCGGCTTCTCTACAAGCGGCCTGTCGTGGACGTGAAATACGTCACGAAAATGCTGGCGACGACCACGAACACCGCGACATCCTTGATCGGTGATCTGGTCCGCCATGGCGTATTGGTCGAAATGACCGGACAGCGCCGCAACAGGCTGTTTGCCTTCGCACGATATCTGGAATTGTTCGCAAGGCGCCCGAGTGAATAACCAAGGCTCCCGCTGGCCTCCATCACCTGCCCAGTAGCAATGCATTGGCCTGCCACGGAGGAGGTTCAGCACTTCAGCCGAGCGAAACAGCACGCGACGCGACCAACCCCGCACCCCGCGGGGCGCGACGGCTCAAGATCACAAGAGCTTGCTTTCAAAAATTAAGGATTGGCGCGCCCGAAGAGATTCGAACTCCTGACCCTCAGATTCGTAGTCTGATGCTCTATCCAGCTGAGCTACGGGCGCGCTGTCCTTCATGCGGCATGGCCGCTTCGGAGGCCGGGAAGCTAGCCGAAGGGGGCGGGGCTTGCAACAGGGAATTTCAGGAATTTTCCGGCCCCATGCCGCCACCCCCGGCAAGGGGGCGCGACTTAATGGCAACGATATGGAATCTTTCGGCTTTCGGCGCTTGTGGCACCATGGCCCTTATGGCTAGTATCGGCCCCGGCTTGAGGGGGCTGCAGGGTGCGGTCTGGCCGGGTGCGCGGGATGAGATTCGCTGCCGGGTCAGTCCTGGTTGGCAGCATCCCGGCTGTTGGAGAACGAGTGAACCGGGATGGCTTTCGCGACCGATCGTGCCGTTGACATTGCCGTGCGCCCCGCGGAGACGTCCATGCTTTCGCACATGCGGCGGGGCCGCTTCCGCTCCGTGGCCCTGCTGCTGGTGTCCGCCGCCGCCCTTGGGGGCTGCTCGTGGTTCTCGCCTTCACCTTCTTTTGATTCCGCCGGCGGTGGCTTCGAAGTCACCTCGACCGGCACCATCGTCGGCCGCAAGGTCGAACAGCTGCAAGGCGATCTCGGCCGCCTGAAATCCGCCGTCGAGTCGCAGCAACAGAATTACAACGCCCTGCTGGCGCAGACCGTCCGCTCGTCCGAGGCCTATCACGGCGTCGTCGCCGCGGCCCAGGCGCGGCTGCAGCTCGGCACCACCCCGGGCAACCCGCTGCTGGTCCAGCAGTGGAACCAGGCCCAGCGCGAACTCGACAATGTCACCGGCAATGTGACCGCCCTCGGTCAGCTGGCGAGCCAGGTTTCCAGTTCGTCGACCTCGGCGGCCTATCTTCTCGATTCGACCCGCGCCGCCCTCGGCCTGTCGGGCGGTATCGATCAGGACCGCGTCGCCCTCAACATGATCGAGGATGATACCTCGCGCCTGCTTGTCCGCATCGACCGGCTGATGACCGCCCTGTCGGACCAGATTTCCCGCCAGACCGTCTATGTCTCGGGCGAGCGGTCGAACCTGACCACCCTCGCCCTCGCGATCAAGAACGGCGAGCTTTACGGCGATTCGATCTCCACCCGCACCTTCACGCCCAGCCGCGTCTCGGCCACGCCGACCTTCTATGACGCGCCGCCGCCGGTCGCCGACACCGGCGTGCTGGATGATCGCCGGCCGCTGGTCGTCATCCGCTTCGATCAGCCGGGCGTCGCCTATCAGCAGGCGCTTTACACCGCCGTGTCCAAGGTTCTCGATCAGCGGCCGCAAACCGGCTTCGATCTGGTCGCCGTCTCCCCGGCCGGCGGCAGCGCGTCGGAAGTGGCGATGAACCAGAACAAGTCGAAGCAGAACGCCCAGGGCGTGCTGCGTACCCTGACCGACATGGGCCTGCCGTCCGACCGCGTTTCGGTCGCGGCGACCACCAGCACCGAGGCTTCGGTGCCGGAAGTCCGCCTCTACATCCGCTGACCCCGGCGCCGGGCGCCGGGCATCGGCATCATTTTTCCCAGGTATCCCGATAGGACGGCAGGTCGCCCAGGCTTGTCGCCTCATAGACGCCGCGTGCCACCGCCCGCGCCAGGCAGTCCGCCGCCAGATGGCCGAGCCTGGCGATGGCGAGGGCCGGCGGCGCGTCCAGCGGCCGTCGTCCGGTGGAGACGGCGAAGACCGTGTCGCCATCGAAGGGCGTATGGGCCGGCCGCAGCGCCCGCGCCAGCCCGTCCTGCGCCTGCATGGCGAAACGTCTGGCCTGCGCCTTGTCGAGGCTGACGTTGGTGGCGACGATGGCGATCGTGGTATGGCCGCCCATCACCACCTTGCCGTCCGCCGGCAGGTCATAATCGGGCGGGCGCACCGCCTCGGCCCGGCCGGGCTTGCGGCCGCCGAATTCGTCGCCCCATTCGAACGGATGAGCCCAGAACACCGGGCTATCCGGCATCAGGGCGCTGCCCACGGCATTGACCGCGACCAGGGCGCCGACCTCGATCCCGTCGACGACGACAGAGGCCGAGCCGAGCCCGCCCTTCAGCCGGCCGCAGATCGCGCCGAACCCCGCCCCGGCATTGCCGAGGGCGAAGTCGAGCCCGACGGCGCGCAACGCCTCGATCCCCAGCCGACGGTAGGGCGGCTCCAGCCCCCAGGCCTTGTCGCCGCCATTGCCGAGGTCGAACAGAATGGCCGAGGGCACCACGGGCACGGTCATCGGCGCCTTGCCGATCTCGATGCCGATGCCCGCGGCCGAGAGCGCCGCCGTCACCCCATCCGCCGCTGCCAGCCCGAAGACCGAGCCGCCCGACAGCACCAGGGCATGGAAGTCGGTGAGGAAATTGACAGGGTCGAGACTGTCGGTCTCGCGCGTGCCGGGCGCGCCGCCGCGCTGATCGACCGCCATCACCGCCGGCTGATCGGGCAGCAGCACGGTGACACCGCTGCGCAGCCCCCTGTCCTCGGCATTGCCGACCCGAAGGCCGGTCACGTCGGTGATCAGATTGCGCGGCCCGGGGACCGGCGCCTGGCGTCCGTTCACTTCGCGCCGAGACGTTCGGCGACCTCGGCGGCGAGGGCGCGAATCTCCTCCGCCGCCGGGCTCTTGCCTTGCGCCTCGGTCACGCCGAGACCGTCGAGCAGGCTGGCGGCATAGGCCGTGCGGTTGCCGAGCCGGGACAGCGCCACCGGATAGCCCGCCTTGGCGATTTCCCGCAGCACCTGTTCATTCAGATTGCCGCGCGGCGAGACCCGGTTCAGCACCAGCATGAAGGGCACCTTGCTGGAGCCGGCGAGATCGAGGGTCGGCTTGGTCGCCCACATGTCCATGGGCGACAATTGCATCGGCACCAGCATCAGGTCGGCGGCGCGGATCGCGGTCTTGGCCGTCGATTCCGTGTGGGGCGGACTGTCGACGACGACGATATCGCCCTCGCGCTTGGCGCGGTCGATCTCGGTCCCCGCCTTCCAGCCCGGCGCCGCCTTGACCGGAATGATGACATTGCCGACGCCGAAGGCCGCACGCACGCGGACCCAGGCCGCCAGGCTCTGCTGCGGGTCGGTATCGACCACCACGACCCTGTGCCCGGCCTCCGCCAGGGCGACCGCGAGATGGGCCGCCACCGTCGTCTTGCCGGCGCCGCCCTTCTGCTGAGCGACCGTCACCACCTTTGCCATGCCGTGCCCCCGATTCGTCGCCAGACCCTTTGGTTGCGTTGCAGGATAAGGCGCGAATTCACGAGATTGAAGCGAAACAGGCAGGCGCGGGCGCGGAACCCGCGTCAGACGAACTCGAAATCCGACGCGCCGATGGTAAAGGCCACCGCGCTGCGGATTTCGATCACGCTGGTCGGGTCCGCGCGCAGGCTGAGGGTCACCACCGTGGTGCCATCGCCGGTGATGTCGAAGTCCGACAGATCGTCGGCCACGGCGCCGGTGACCCGCAACAGGTCGGTGCCGTCTTCCCAGTCGGTGATCGTGTCGCGGCCAAAGCCTTGCGCCGTGAACAGGAAACGGTCGAGCTGGGTGCCGCCGGTCAGCGTGTCGTCCCCTTCCTCGCCCCGCAGGCTGTCACGGCCCGAGCCGCCGGAGAGCGTGTCGTTGTCGCGCCCGCCGAACAGCGTGTCGTTCTCGGCCCCGCCGAACAGGCGATCGTCGCCGCGCCCGCCGCGCAGGGTATCCTGCCCGCCGAGGCCTTCGAGCTTGTCGAGCTCATTGCCGCCGATCAGCTCGTTGCGCCCGCCATCGCCCCGCAGGTTGTTGCGGCCGGTGATGGAGCCGAGAAGATTCTCGATCCCGGCGAAGGTGTCGCCCGCCGCGTCGCCCGTGCCCGCCACGCCGCCGTCGAGGGCGACGGTAACGCCCGTGGTCTCTTCATAGCTGGCGGCATCGATGCCGTCGCCGCCGGTCAGGGCATCCGCCCCGGCGCCGCCGACCAGCACATCGTCGCCGCCGTCGCCCAGCAGCGCGTCGTCGCCCCCCCGGCCCTCGATCCGATCGCCGCTGCCGCCGCCTTCAAGACGGTTGCCGTTGCCGTCACCCTGCAGCAGGTCGGTGAAATCCGAGCCGCGCAATGTCTCGACCGAGGAATAGCGGTCACCGGCGGCGAAGCCCGTGTTGCGGGCGATATCCGCCAGATCGACCTGCACCGCCCCGCTCGCCAGCAGATAGGAGGTGATATCGCCGCCCTGGCCGCCGACGAAAGCCTCGCGCCCCGCCCCAGCGAGGAACAGGTCGCCGCTGTCCAGCCCCTCGAAGGTCAGGTCCTGATCGTTGCCGATGAAGATGTCGACATGGGCGCTGCCCCGGAAGGCTTCGATCGAGGTGAAACTGTCGCCCGTCGCGTCGCCCCCCGTGAATTCCGGCACCGGCCGAAGATCGAGGATGACGCTGCGGATCGAGTTTTCATAGGACGCGGTATCGAAACCGTCGCCGCCGTCGAGACGATCGGCCCCGATGCCGCCGATCAGGACATCATTCTCGCCGCCGCCCTGCAGCGTGTCGGCCAGATCGCCGCCGACCAGTGTATCCGCGCCCCGGCCGCCGCGTAAGGTCATGGCCTGATCGCGGGTGCCGCGGATCTCGTCGTCGAAGGCCGTGCCCTCGACGATTTCGACCCGAACGAACGTATCGCCGCCGGCATCGCCCCGGCCGAAGGCGGGGTCGTTCATGTCGAGGGCGATGCGCGAGGCCGCGCCGGCATAGCTGGCGGTATCGATGCCGTCGCCACCGTCCAACGCATCGGCACCGCCCGCGCCGATAAGCACGTCGTCGCCCTCGTCGCCGAACAGCTGGTCGTTCCACAAGCCGCCGTCCAGCCGATCGTCGCCGGCATCGCCATGCAGCACGTCGTCGCCCGACTGGCCGAGGAGCGTGTCGCCGCTGCCGCCGCCGTCAAAGCGGTTGCCGGCATCGTCGCCCGCCATGACGTCGGCGAAGGCGGAGCCAACCCAGCGTTCGATGCCGGCGAATGTATCGCCCGCCGCATCGCCGGAATTGGCCCCCGGCACCGCCAGATTGAGCGTGATGGCGAAGCCGGCGGTCTCGTAGGACGCGGTGTCGAACCCCTCGCCGCCCGACAGATTGTCCCGGCTGCCGCCGCCGATCAGCCTGTCGTCGCCGCCAAGGCCGGCAAGATCGTTGATCTGGCCATTGCCGATCAGAAGATCGTCATGAGCGGAGCCGATCACATTCTCGATGCTGGTCAGGATGTCGCCCGCGGCCTCGCCGGTGAAGCCCTGGCCGAGGCCGAGGTCGACATGGACCGGCTTCTGCGACAGGCGATAGGTCGCCGTGTCGGTGCCGGTGCCGCCGTTCAGCCGGTCGCCGCCATTGCCGCCCATCAGCACGTCGTCGCCGTCGCCGCCCTGGATATCGTCGTCGCCGCCAAGGCCGCGCAGGTCGTCGGCGCCGCCGAAGCCGCGCAGCCGGTTCACATTGTCATCCGCGAGGACGAAATCGCCGGCATCGGTACCGTCGACATTCTCGATGCCGAAGATCGTGTCCGACAGGCCGGAAGCCGAGGCATTGCCGCCGCCGCCGAAATCCTGCAGCGAGACGCTGACCGGCCCGGCGATATCGCGGTAGCTGACGGTGTCGATCCCCGCGCCGCCGTCGATCAGGTTGAGGCCGAGGCCCCCCGCCAGCGTGTCGTCACCGGCGAGGCCGAGCAGGTCGTCGTTGCCGTCCCGCCCCTCGAAGACATTGTTGATCGCCTTGGTCTCGCCCTTGATCACGTCACGGAAACGGGAGCCGATGACATTCTCGACGCTGGTCAGGCGGTCGCCCTGGGCGAAGCCGCCGGTGCCGGCGGTGCCATCGGTCGAAATGGTGATGCCGGCGGTCGAAATCTGATAGTCGGCGGTATCGGTGCCCGTGCCGCCGTCGAGCCGGTCGGCCCCGCCCCGGCCGTCCAGCCGATCGTCGCCGCCGAGGCCCTTGAGCACATTCGCGCCGTCGCCGCCGCTGAGCGAATCGCCGAAGCGCGAGCCGGTCAGATTCTCGATGCTGATCAGGCGGTCGCCCAATTCGTCGGAATTGCCGAAGATCTGGTTGATGTCGGCGGTCCGGATCGTGACCGAGACGCCGGTGGGCGCGCTTTCATAGCTCGCCGTGTCGTTGCCCTCGCCGCCGTCGAGCGTGTCCGCCCCGCCCCTTCCCTCCAGGAGGTCGTCGCCGCCGAAGCCGCGCACGGTCTGCGCCGCGTTGTCGCCACGAAATTCGTCGGCCTCGGTCCGCGTCGCATCCATCTCGAAGATCTCGATGCTGGAATAGGAGACATTGGCGATGCGGTTGCTGGCGCTGTTGGTGAAGGCGAAGCCCGAACGGCCGGCCTCGATATCGACGAAAACGCCCTTCACCCCGGTCGGGAACAGCGGCTCCGAATCGCTGGGCTCGGCATCGCCGGTGCCCGTGATGACGTAGCGGACGGTGTCGGTGCCGCTGCCGCCGATGATCACTTCATTGCCGGCGTCGTCGGACAGGATGTCATCGCCCGAACCCCCGTCCAGCGTGTCGTTGCCGATACCGCCATGGAGGATGTCGTCGTCGCCATCGCCGAACAGGCGGTCGTCGCCGCCGTCACCGAAGATCACGTCATCGCCCGAGCCGCCGTGGAATTCGTCGTTGCCGCCACTGCTCCAGGAACTGAAGCCGTGGACCGCGAAATTGAAGGCAATGCGGGCCGGACCGCCGCTCCAGGCTCCATCGGCGATCAGATCGGCGCCGCCGAAGCCGAACACGACATCATTGCCGCCCCGGCCATAGATATCGTCGGCGCCGGAGGTGACGCCATCGGCGCCGTCGATCGTCTCGGCCGAAGTCGTGCCGCGGATGTCTGCCATCATGCGCTCCCTGGTCTCTGCGGGGCCGCCACCGGCCGCCCCGCCACGTCGCGGGCAAGGCGGGACTGTCGCCAGCCACGGGTGCGGCTGGCCGGCAAGCGACCGGACATCAAGCAAACCGCCGACGGTCGGGCTCCCCCCTCATGCCGGCGCCTAAGAATTAATCTCATGCCGGCGCCGGAACAACCCGCGTCCTGACTGGCGGGCGTGACCCGGGTCACATTCCCGCCGATTGCGGCAAGGCGGGGGACTCCGGTTGACTTCGGCCCAAAGCCCCCGTATAGACCGTGGCTCGTTTCGGCAAGGCGCTGGCAAAGCGCCCTGTCGGCCAATGATAATGGAGTAATCCGGTGAAGCGGACCTATCAACCGAGCGCCATCGTGCGCAAGCGCCGTCATGGCTTCCGTTCGCGCATGTCGACCGTGGGTGGCCGGGTGGTGATCGCCCGTCGCCGCGCCAAGGGGCGCAAGCGTCTTTCGGCCTGACGACCATGCCGGCCGCTGACAGGCCGGCCTCGACGGATCTGCCGCAGCCGCATGAGAGCCCCGAGCAAGGGGCATTCGTGCGGCTGCGGCTTGTTCGCCTGAAGACACGGCAGGAGTTTCTGGCAGTGGCTGGGGCAAGACGAAAGTTCACGACCCCGGGCCTGATGCTTCAGGCCATGGCCCGTGCCGACGCCGATGCGGCGGAAGCCCGCGTCGGCTTCACGGCCTCGCGCAAGGTCGGCAATTCCGTGGTGCGCAATCGCTCCAAGCGCCGGCTGCGCGCGCTCGTCGACGAGATCATGCCGGCCCAGGCCCTCGGCGGGACCGATTATGTCCTCGTGTGCCGCCAGGAGACGGCGGTGCGGCCGTTCGACGATCTGCGCCGCGACCTGACCACGGCCCTTGGCCGCCTGAAGCTGCTGCGGAGCCCGCAGCCGTGAGGGCCCGGCTGTCCGCGCTCGCCGTCGCGCTGCTCAGCCTTCCCGTGCTGATCTGGCGTTATCTGATTTCGCCGGCCCTGCCGCCGGCCTGCCGCTACATGCCGAGTTGCTCGGCCTATGCGCTGGAAGCCCTTCGCGTGCATGGCCCCGTCCGGGGCAGCGCGCTGACGGTCCGCCGCCTGTGCCGCTGCCATCCCTTCGGTGGCCATGGTTACGACCCCGTACCCCCCAGGGGCACGACATTATTCGCATGCCGCTCCGCGGCCACTCCCCCCATCACGCCCACAGGTGCCGGTGATGCTCGATAATCGCAATCTGATCCTGGCCGTCGTCGCCTCGATTCTGATCCTGCTCGGCTTCAACTACTTCGTCGACGCGCCGCGCCAGCGCCAGCGGGAACAGGCGGCGGCGATCGCGCCGGCAACGGCCCCCGCCGTCCCCGGCACGCCCTCGGCGAC
>NZ_JBAQRT010000026.1:0-4880 GCF_049306435.1 Zavarzinia sp. | reverse complement strand
CGCTCTGGCTGGTCGCGGCCGCCGTGCTGGCGGTCGCCGTCGGCGCCATCACCCTGCTCCGCCCCGCCGGGGAGGGACATTATGCCCCGGCCGGTGCCGGGCCGCTCGCCAGCCCCCTGCCCGACAGCCTGACCCTGCCCGATGGTGAAGTGCTGGCCGCCCGGACCGACGCCGCCTTGTCGCAACTGCCGTGCCGGGTCTTCGCGTCGGCCGAGACCCGGGCCATCACCTGCCTCGCCAACGACGGCACCCGCCAGACCATCCTGATCGAGCCCTGAGACCATGCGCCCCCGCCTCGTCGCTCTCCTCGCCCTGATGCTGGCGTTGGCGGCATCGCCGCACCTGCCCGGTCACCAGGGCTTCGCCTTCGCCAAGGGCGATGGTGGCGGTGACGGCGGCGGCGGAGGTGGAGGCGGTAGCGGCGGCGGTGGCAGTTCGGGCCACGGCGGCGATGGCGGCGATGGCGGCGATGGCGGCGGTGACCATTCGGGTGGAGAGAGCTCGGGTGGGGATAGCTCGGGTGGAGAAAGCTCGGGAGGCGATGACTCGGGCGGCGAGTCTTCCGGTGGGGACGATTCAGGGGGAGACGATTCAGGGGGGGACGATTCCGGAGGGGACGATTCCGGGGGCGACGACTCCGGTGACGATTCCTCGGGCAGCAACGGCAGCGGACATGCCGGCGACAGCGCCGGTCGCCACATCGGCCGCGAGCTGACGGTCGTCGGGGCCACGCTCTCGGCGGACGCGCTACGACCGTTCAATGTCGTGGTGATCGAAGAACGCGACCTGCGGTCCCTCGGTCTTCACATCATCCGCCTGCGCACCCTGCCGCCGATCAGCACCGAGGAGACTCTGGCCGCCCTCCGCCTCGCCTTTCCCGACGCGCTGGTCAGCCGCAACCATCTCTATCGCCCGGAAAAATCCGACGGTCCGTCGGGCACGCCGGCCTCGCCCGGCCTGTCCAACTGGCACCGGCGCCTGACCCACTGGAGCGAGGAGGCCGCCGCCTGCGCCAGGGGCCGGGCCATCGGCGTCATCGACACAATGCTGCTGAAGGGCGAGGCCGATCTTGCCGGCATCGACATCGAAAGCCGGACGACGACCGACGCGGGCTACGAGGCCAGCCTCGATGCCCACGGCAGTTATGTCGTCTCGCTGCTGGCGGGGCCCAATATCGGCGTGGTGCCGGGCGCCCGCGTGTTCCATGCCGCCGCGGTCGAAGGGGTTGGCCGGGGCGTCTATGCCTCGGCGACGTCGATCGCGACCGCGCTCGACTGGATGGTCGGCAACCGGGTCGCCGTCGTCAACGTCAGCCTGGCCGGGCCGGACAACCCGCTGCTGCACCGCGCGATCCAGATCGCCGCGACACACGGCACGCTGCTGGTCGCGCCGGTGGGCAACGACGGGCCGTCGGCCGATACCGCCTATCCCGCCGCCTATCCGGAAGTGGTGGCGATCACGGCGACCGACCGCCTGAACCGGGTCTGGCAGGGTGCCTCGAAAGTCCCGGACCCGGCCATCGCCGCGCCGGGCGCCGGCCTTCACATCGGCCGCGCCACCGTCAGCGGCACGTCCTACGCCAGTCCGCTGGCGGCCGGCGCCCTGCTGACCGCGCTCACGGAAAACGATACGGGGGACCCGAGGCAAAGGCTGCTGTCGCGGACGAGCGCGACGGACAGGACCGGAATCGGCCTCGTGCAGTTCGATCCCGGCTGTTTCCGCGACTGAGCGCGGACCCGTTCAGGCGACCAGGCCGGTCCGCCCCATGGCGAGGAATTTCTCGCGGCGTTCGCGGCGGATGGCGGCGCCGTCCTTGCCCTTGAAGTCGTTGAAGGCGGTCGAGATCGCGTGGCCGACCGAGGCGATCGCCGCCTTGGGGTCGCGGTGAGCGCCACCCAGCGGCTCCGACACGATGCCGTCGATGACGCCGAACTTGATCAGGTCCTGCGCCGTCACCTTCATGGCCGCCGCCGCGTCCTGCGCCCGCTCGGCCGAGCGCCACAGGATGGAGGCGCAGCCCTCGGGCGAGATCACGGAATAGACCGCGTGTTCGAGCATCAGCACCTTGTTGGCCGTCGCCAGCGCCACGGCGCCGCCCGAGCCGCCCTCGCCGACGATGACCGCGATCAGCGGCACCGACAGTTTCAGACAGGCTTCGGTCGAGCGGGCGATGGCTTCCGACTGGCCGCGCGCTTCCGCCTCGATGCCGGGGAAGGCCCCGGGGGTGTCGATCAGGGTGATCACACCCATCTTGAAGCGGTCCGCCAGTTCCATCAGGCGGATCGCCTTGCGATAGCCTTCGGGCTTGGCCATGCCGAAATTATGGCGGATGCGGCCTTCGGTGTCCGAGCCCTTCTCATGGCCGATGACCATGACCGGCTTGCCCCGGAAACGGCCGATGCCGCCGAGAATCGCCTTGTCGTCGCCAAAGGCGCGGTCGCCGGCCAGCGGTACGAAATCCTCGACCAGCATCTTCACATAGTCGTGGAAGCGCGGCCGGCTCTGATGCCGGGCGACCTGGGTCTTCTGCCAGGGCGTCAGCTTGGCATAGGTCTGGCGCAGAAGCAGGTCCGCCTTCACTTCGAGGCGGGCGATGTCTTCCGCGATGGAAATGCCCTGCGTCGCCGGCATGGCTTGGAGTTCCTTGATCTTGGCTTCGAGCTCCGCGATGGGCTTCTCGAAATCGAGGAACATGACCATGGTGTCGTCCTTGTGTTACCCGGGGCCAGAGAGCCCGAAGAACGGGCCGCGCATCTGGCGGCCCGTCCTATAGCACATCACTTGGCTGCGATGCGATCCGCCTGTTCGACCAGCGACTGGGCCTGACGGATGGAGGCGATGTCGATCAGCCGGCCATCCAGCGAAACCGCGCCCTTGCCTTCCTTCTGGGCGATGGCCATCGCTTCCAGAATGCGGCGGGCCTTGGTCACTTCCTTCTCGGAAGGCGTGAAGACTTCGTTGGCGACGGGGATCTGCTTGGGGTGGATCGCCCACTTGCCTTCGCAGCCGAGCACGGCGGCGCGGCGCGCCTGCGCCTGGTAGCCGTCCGAATCCGAGAAGTCGCCGAAGGGTCCGTCGATCGGGCGCAGGCCATTGGCGCGGGCCGCGACCACCATGCGGGCGATGGCGTAGTGCCACATGTCGCCCCAGTGGCGGAAGCGCTCGCCCGCTTCGTCCGGGTCGGTGAGGACGGCGTAATTGGGGTTCGGGCCACCGATCTGGGTCGTCTGGGCGCGGCACGAGGCGGCATAGTCGGCGACGCCGAAATGCAGCGATTCGTTGCGCTTCGAGGCCGCGGCGATCTCGTGGATGTTCTGCATCCCGAGGGCGGTCTCGATGATGTGCTCGAGGCCGATCTTCTTCTTGCGGCCGATCGCGGTCTCGATCTGGGTCAGCATCATGTCGACGGCATAGACGTCGGACGCGGTGCCCACCTTGGGGATCATGATCAGGTCGAGACGCTCGCCGCCGCGCTCCACGACATCGACGATGTCGCGGTAGGCGTAATGGGTGTCGAGGCCGTTAATGCGGACCGAGATCACCTTGTCGCCCCAGTCGACGTCATGCAGGGCCTGGATGATGTTCTCGCGCGCCTTGGGCTTGTCATCGGGGGCGACCGCGTCCTCGAGATCGAGGAAAATCACGTCGGCGGCCGACTTGGCGGCCTTCTCGAACATATGCGGGCTGGAGCCCGGCACGGCCAGTTCGCAGCGATTCAGGCGGGAGGGGGCCTGTTCGACGACTTTGAAGCTCATCAGCGACGTCTCCGGATAAAGTGGCGGGGACCGTAGAAAGCCCGGTCTGCCTTGTCAACTTGTGCGGCGCGGCAATCTTGCCATCGGATGGTGGCGATTGACGAGAGCGCGCATCTTTTCGTCGAGAATGTGGGTGTAAATCTCGGTCGTCGAAATATCGGCATGGCCGAGCAGGGTCTGCACCACGCGAAGGTCCGCGCCATGGGCCAGCAGGTGGCTGGCGAAGGCATGGCGCAGCACATGGGGCGAGACCCGGGCGGGATCGATGCCCGCCTCCCCCGCCAGCACCTTCAGGCCTTGGGCGAAATGCTGGCGCGTCATGTGGCCGGTCGCCGTCCCGGCCGGAAACAGGAACCTTGCCTGCTTGGGCAGAAGCCCCGCCGGCCGCAGCTTCAGCCAGCGGGCGATCGCCGTCCGCGCGGGTTCCGACAAAGGCACCATGCGCTCCCGCCCGCCCTTGCCGCGGACGAGGACGAAGCGGGGATCATGGGCCAGCGCCGCCAGCGGCAGGCCGACCAGTTCGGAAACCCGCAGCCCGGTCGCATAAAGAATTTCGAGAAGCGCGAGAAAGCGCATCCGCCGCTTCTCCCCCGCGCGGCCCGCCGCCGAGCCGAGGGCGGCGGCGGCAAGGCCCAGCAGCGCCTCCACTTCTTCTTCCGAGAGATATTTGGGCAGGCGGCGGCCCTGGCGCGGGCTGGCGATGCGGCTCGTCGGATCGTCGGCGCGAACCCCGTCCGACAGGGCGAAACGGTGAAACTGGCGCAGGGCCGACAGGCGGCGGGCGGCGGTCGAGGGCTTGAGCGCCAGCGCCTGCCCTTGTGCGAAATAGGCTTCGACATCCCCGGTCACCGCCCGGGCGAGGCCGCTGCCCCGCGTCGCGAGGAAGGCCGCGAAATCGAGCAGGTCCCGGCGATAGGAGGAGACCGTGTTGGCCGCCGCCCCCCGCTCCGCCACCATCATTTCCAGAAAGGCGTCGAGCAGGGCGGCGTCTTCGCCCTGGGGCCGGAAAGCCGGGGGCCCGGGGGGCCGACCGCGCCGGGGCTTGGCCGCCGGGGTCACAATCCGGCCGCCAGCGCGGCCTCGAGCGCGAGGGCCGTCGCCTCCGCCACGAGATCGAGACGGCGC
>NZ_JBAQRT010000025.1:0-7074 GCF_049306435.1 Zavarzinia sp. | reverse complement strand
CGACGGCGCTCGCCGGGCGCTCGCTGCGCACGGGGCTCGGCCGGCCGGACAGGCCCAGGCGGTGCACCTTGCCGATCACGGCGTTGCGGGTGATGTTGCCCAGTTTCGTGGCGATCTGGCTGGCGCTGAGGCCTTGTTCCCAAAGATCGCGCAATGTCGCGATACGCTCATCGGTCCAGGACATGGCGTGTCCTCACTCCCCAGAAAACGGTCTTGACCGCAACGAAAACCACTATATCTCGACAGGCGCTTTTGGCGCCACACAAGATGATGACTTGTCCACAAGAAATTGGGTCAGATCTGGGACCTTGGCCCAAGGCTCGGCGCCGGCCAGTCGCGGCACGACACAAACGGGCAATTCCGGCAGGAATGAGGCGATCGAGCGGGTCAGTTCGGCGACGTTTCCGCCGCCTTCGCTCTCGCTCATGACGATGCCGGCGATGGGCAGGCCGCGCGCCCGCAGGGTCTCGATCGCCGTATAGGTATGGGACAGGGTCCCGAGATAACTGCCGATGACGAGCAGCGACGGCCAGCGGGTGATCGCCAGCACGTCGAGAAAGGTCTCCCGCCCGGCGATCGGCGCCATCAGACCGCCCGCGCCCTCGACGATCAGAGTCTCCCGGCCCGCGCCCGCGCTGGTGCAGAAGGCGGCGATTTCGGCGGCGGTGACGGCGCGGCCTTCCAGCCGGGCGGCGACATCGGGGGCGACCGGGGTCCGGAAGCGCCAGGGCGCGATCGCCGCGATCGCCGCTTCCGACACCGCCTTGCCCTGGGCTGTCAGGATCAGGCCGGGGTCGCTGCCGGCGGCGCTCTCGGTCTCATAACCGCTGACCACGGGCTTCAGCACCAGGGCATCGGTGCCGCGCAACTGATGGGCCAGGGCACAGGTGACCAGGGTCTTGCCGATCTCGGTCCCGCTCGAGGTGACGAACAGCCCCCGGCTCACAGGATCTTCTCCCGCAGCAGGGCCGCGACGGCGTCGATATCCGCGTCCTCGATCGCGCCGGAGAAGGCGAAGCGCAGGCGCGAGGTGCCGGCGGGCACGGTCGGCGGCCGGATCGCGGAGACGAGATAGCCGGCCTCGGCCAATACGCGCTGGGCCTCCAGCGCCCTGATCTCGGTGCCGAGGATGATCGGCACGATCGGGCTTTCCGCGGGCGCGAGGTTGAGCGCCCGGGTAAAGCGCCGGGCCTTCTCGACCGGGCGGGCGACCACTTCCGGCTCGGTCTCGATGATGTTCAGGGCTTCGATGGCGGCGCCAACGGCGGCGGGCGGCAGGCCGGTCGAATAGATAACGGTGCGCGCCCTGGTCTTCATCAGGTCGATCACCGGCTTCGAGGCACAGAGATAGGCGCCGTAGGAGCCGATGGCCTTGGACAAGGTGCCCATCTGCAGGGGCACGGCGGCGGCTTCCTTGCCGACATGGACCGAACCCCGGCCGCCGCCGATCACGCCGATGCCATGGGCGTCGTCCGCCATCAGCCAGGCGTCATATTCGGCGCAAAGCGCGCCCATGTCCGCCAGGGGGGCGAGGTCGCCGTCCATCGAGAACACGCCGTCGGTGACGACGAGGACATGGGGATATCCGCCGCGCTCGGCCGCCAGGATCTCACGCAGATGCCCGAGGTCGTTGTGGCGGAAGGTGAGGGTGCGGCCGGGCGACATATGCGCGCCCGCGTTGATGCAGTTGTGGGCCAGTTCGTCGACGATGACGAGACTGTCCCGGCCGATCAGCACGGGAATGATGCCGAGATTGGCCAGATAGCCCGAACCGAAGACGCAGGCGGCCTCGGTCCCCTTCAGGCGGGCGAGGCGCGCCTCCAGTTCTTCGATCAGCGGGTGATTGCCGGTGACCAGGCGCGAGGCACCGGCGCCGGCGCCATGCTGCTCGACCGCGCGGATCGCCGCCGCCTTCACCCGGGGATGGCTGGCGAAATTCAGGTAATCATTGCAGGAAAACGAGACCAGGCGCTGGCCGCCGCGTTCCAGCCAGGCCCCATCCAGCCGCGCCGTGGGCACGAGGGTCCGGCGCTGGTGACGTTCGTCCAGTTCTGCAAGTTTGCCCGCGGCGAAGGCGTCGAGAGAGCGCATGGTCGACACTAGTCCTGAAAGGCGGCGCACATTGGTCCCAATGCGGGCGGGGGTCAATCCCCCTCCACGCACGGCACCCTTTCGCGAACACCCTGTTTCCGGTCTCGGCTCTTGACCTTGCCGTAAAGCCGCATAGTCTGCGGCCAGCACACGCGGGCCGTCGCCCGTGGCGTATCGTCTCGCCGTCTGCCGAGGATAGGGTCGCCCATGACCGAATTCGCCCCCGCCCCTTCGTTTGCCGCCGCCGTTGCCGGCCGTCCCGACGGCCTGCGCCACGACTGGCGCCGCGAGGATGTCGAGGCCCTGTTCAACAAGCCCTTCGCCGATCTGGTGTTCGAGGCGCAGACGGCGCATCGCCGCTTCTTCGATCCGAACGAAGTGCAGATGTCGACCCTCCTGTCGATCAAGACCGGCGGCTGCCCCGAGGATTGCGGCTATTGCCCGCAGTCGTCGAAATTCGACACCGGCCTCAAGGCTTCCAAGCTGATGGCGGTCGGCGCCGTCCTCGAGGAAGCGAAGCTGGCCAAGGAAGCCGGCGCCAGCCGCTATTGCATGGGCGCCGCCTGGCGCAGCCCCAAGGATCGCGATCTCGACCAGGTGATCGACATGATCCGCGGCGTGAAGGCCATGGGGATGGAAACCTGCGTGACGCTGGGGATGCTCGACGCCGATCAGGCCCATCGCCTGAAGGACGCCGGTCTCGACTATTACAATCACAATCTCGACACTTCGCCGGAGTTCTACCCGGAAATCATCACCACGCGGACCTATCAGGACCGGCTGGACACGCTGTCCAACGTGCGTGACGCCGGCATCAATGTCTGCTGCGGCGGCATTGTCGGCATGGGCGAGGATCTGGAAGATCGCGCCGGCCTGTTGCTGACCCTGGCCAACCTGCCGGTCCATCCCGAATCCGTGCCGATCAACCTCCTGGTCAAGGTCGAAGGCACCCAGCTCGGCGAGGAAGCCGATCTCGATCCCTTCGATTTCGTCCGCACCATCGCCGTCGCCAAGATCCTGATGCCGGCCTCGATGATCCGCCTCTCGGCCGGGCGCGAGCATATGTCGGACGAGATGCAGTCGCTGTGCTTCCTGGCCGGCGCCAATTCGATCTTCATCGGGCCGAAGCTGCTGACCACCGACAATCCGGCGGCGGAAAAGGACCAGCGCCTGTTCGACAAGCTGGGCGTCCGCCCGATGCCCGCCCCCTGCGAAGCCGCGAGCATTCGCGCCGCCGAGTAAGGCGATGACGGCACAGGCCCCCGGCTGGTACACAGCCGGGTTCGGGCACATCTGGCTGCCCTATACCCAGATGAAGACGGTGACGCCGCCCTTGCCGGTGGCGCGCACCGAAGGCACGCGCATTCACCTGGCCGACGGGCGGGTGCTGATCGACGGCATCGCCTCGTGGTGGACCGCCTGCCACGGCTATAACCACCCGCATATCCGCGCCGCCGCCGCCCGCCAGATGGAGCAATTGCCCCATGTGATGTTCGGCGGCCTGGTGCAGGAGCCGGCGCTGACCCTCGCTCGCCGCCTCGCCGCCCTGCTGCCGGGCGATCTGTCGCGGGTGTTCTTCTCGGATTCGGGTTCGGTCTCGGTCGAGATCGCTATGAAGATGGCGATCCAGTATTTCCTGAACCGGGGCGTGACCGGCAAGGGCAAGTTCCTGTCGTTCCGCCACGGCTATCACGGCGACACCATCGGCACGATGGCGGTCTGCGACCCGGACGAGGGGATGCATTCCCTCTTCACCGACCTCCTGCCCCGCCATTTCATCGCCGACCTGCCGGTCGACGACGAAAAAAGCGCCGCATTGGATGCCTTCCTCGATGCCCATGGCGGCGAGATCGCCGGCATCCTGGTCGAGCCACTGGTCCAGGGCGCGGGCGGCATGAAGTTCCACGACGCCGAAACCTTGCGCCGGCTTCGCGCCGCCGCCGACCGGATCGGCGCCCTGCTGATCTTCGACGAGATTTTCGTCGGCTTCGGCCGCACGGGCACGATGTTCGCCTGCGAGGCGGCGGGGGTGGTGCCCGACATCCTTACCCTGTCCAAGGCATTGACCGGCGGCACCATGGCGCTGGCCGCGACCGTGGCGACGACCCGCGTGTTCGACGCCTTCTGGGACGACCGGGCTTCCGCCGCGCTGATGCACGGGCCGACCTATATGGGCAATGCCCTGGCCTGCGCGGTCGCCAATGCTTCCCTCGACCTGTTCGAGAGCGAACCTCGCCTCGACCAGGTGCGGGCGATCGAGGGCTGGCTGCGGGCGCGGCTGCCCGAATGCCGGGACCTGCCCGGCGTGGTCGATGTCCGGGTCAAGGGCGCCATCGGCGTCGTCCAGCTGGACAGGATCGGCGATCTCAACGCCCTGAAACGCGCCTTCGTCGAGGCCGGCGTCTGGGTGCGGCCCTTCGGCGATATCGTCTATCTGACCCCCGCTTTCACCGTGACCGAGGATGAGGTGGATATCCTCGCCGGGGCGATCCGCAAGGTGTTGGCGGCGCGCTGAAATCCGAGTGGAGCCCCTGTCCGGCCCCCCGCGAAAATGCGAGCCGACGCGCGATTCACTTTATCTTTCAGCGTCTTGCGCAGGATCCGCCGGCCCGCCCGGAACCGGAGTTTTCGTCATATTCCGGCTTTGCCATGCTGAACCCGACTGAAAACGGGGAAAAGCATCATGGGCATGGGCGAATTTCTGGCGTCGTCGCTGGCGCGCCTGCCAATCCACGGGCCACTGCGCCGCTCCCTTGATCTTGTCTATACGCCGGCCGATCCGGCCTTTCGCGTCGATTACCTGGCCGGGCCGGGCGATCCCGGTGACATCGGACCGGACAGCGTGACCTGGCGGGTCATGGCCAACCCGATGGTCTTCGCCATCGGCGCCATTCCGGCGGTCATTCTGCAGCTGGCGGAGGAGGGCATCGGCAAGGGGGTCGATACCTATTCGACCTACAAGACCGACACGCTGGGCCGCACCCAGCGCACCCTGTCGGCCGCGCTCGCCAGCACCTATGCCTCGAAAAGCGCGAAGGCGGCGCTGATGGCCGAGGTCGCGCGGCGCCACGCCCGGGTGCGGGGACCGCTCGATGACGGCGGCCGCTATTCCGCCTTCGATCCAGAGCGCATGGCCTTCGTCCATCTGACCGCCGGTTACGGTTTCGCCGAGGCTTACCATCGGCTGGTCGCGCCACTCTCCTCGGCGGAGCGGGAAGCGCTGATCACCGAATCCCTGCCGGTCGCCGCCGACTACGGCCGTTTCGAGCTGCCCCGGACCCCGGCGGCGGTCGACGCCTTCCTGCGGGGCTGGGCGCCCCGGCTTCAGCGCCGGCCCGAGCTGGAGAATTTCCTCGCGGTCGCCCGGCGCGGCTCCGCCGTCAGCCTGCTGCCCCGCGCTGGCCAGGGCCTGCTGCTGCGGGCGGGGATCGATCTCCTGCCCGACTGGGCCAAGGAGCGGCTGGGCTTTCAGCGCGCGCCCGCGGCGCAAGCGGCAACCGTGGCCCTGCTGCGGCCGCTGGTGCGCTTCGTGCCGAGGGTGATGCGGGATACGCCGCCGCAGCTGGCCTGCCGGCGCCTCGGCCTGCCGGACGATCATCTGTTCCGGCCCCGGGCCACGCCTGTTCTCGCCGGGGTCAGCCCCAGATCAGCAGCTTGAAGGCGAGGCCGAGCGACATCACGACGAGGATCGGCCGCACGATACGGGCGCCGACATTGATCACCAGATGGGCGCCGACGCGCGCCCCGATCAACTGGCCCAGCGCCATCGCCCCGCCGATCACCCAGACGACATGGCCGCCGCCGATGAAGACCGCGAGGGAGGCGATGTTCGAGGTGAAGTTCAGGACCTTGGCATGGGCCGTCGCCCGGCGCAGCGAATAGCCCAGCAGGGCGACGAAGGCGATGGCGAAGAAGGAGCCGGTGCCGGGGCCGAAGAAACCGTCATAGGCGCCGATGGCGCTGGCGACGACGGCGATGAAGAAGGCGTCCGAGACCCGGCGGTGCGCCTCGATATCGCCCGCCCGGGGCGACAGCAGGACATAGAGCGCGACGCCGATCAGCAGGGCCGGGATCACCTCGGCGAGGGCCGAGGCATCGATCAGGCGGACGCCGATGGTCCCGATGACGGCGCCGAGGAATGTCGCCGCGATAAAGGGCCAGAAACGGCGCAGGTCGATCTCGCCCCGGCGGATGAAGGTGATGCTGGCGATCAGGGTGCCGAAACTGCCCTGCAGCTTGTTGGTCGCCAGGGCCTCGGCCGGCGGAACGCCAACGGCAAGCAGCGCGGGCACGGTCAGCAGGCCGCCGCCGCCCGCGATGGCGTCGATGCAGCCGGCGACCAGGGCGACGGCGAAGAGAAGGGCCAGGATTTCCGGGCCGGCGATGAAATCCATGATCGGATCAGAGCCTGAGCAGGCGGGCACGCGCCGCCGCGAAGAGGGCGAGGGGCGTCAGGGTGAAATGCAGCAGGTCGGGCAGGGCGCCCCGGGCCGACTGGCGCAGGAACACGACATCGGCGACCTCGAGCGCCAGCCCGATCAGGATGACGATGCCGATCCCCGCCAGATGGCCGAAGCCCCGGCGCAGCGCCGCCAGCACCAGGATATAGACGATCAGCCCCAGATAGATCTGCGATGCCTCGGATCCGCCGGGCAGGGCCTCGAACAGGGCCATCCTCACGTCGCGGTACATGCATCACTCGTCATTATCATTAATCTTTCGCTAGGGCTGACGCTCTATGGTGGCGGAAGAATGCCACAAACCGAGCGCCGCCGCCCATGGCCGACAAGATCCCCGCCCTGCGCCTGAACACGATCGGTCAACTGGTCGAGAACGGCTATGCCCTGCGGCTCGACTGTTCGCCCTGCGCGGAGGGCGCGGATGTCGATCTCGAAGCCCTGATCCGCCAGCTCGGCGCCGATTTCACCCTGCCGGAACTGCGCCGCCACGCCGCCTGCCCGCGCTGCGGCGGCGCCGTCACCC
>NZ_JBAQRT010000024.1:0-10942 GCF_049306435.1 Zavarzinia sp. | reverse complement strand
AGCTGGCGGCCGCCGGGGGCTGCGGCGCCCTGCCGGCGACCTGCGCCTGGCTGGGCCGCCTGAAGGCTCACTGCGACAAGGTGGAGATCTTGCGTGGCGGATGATGCCGACCGAGCGCAGGAGCTGGCCGCCACCCTGAACGACACGGCGCTGGCCGCCCATCGCCGCCGGGTGATCGGCCCAGCCCACCAATGGTGCATCGACTGTGGCGGGGGCATCCCGATCGAGCGGCAACGGGCCGCACCCGGGGCGATGAGGTGTTTCGACTGCCAGCAGGCGGCAGAGAGGAGATGGTGATGCCCGAATGGTTACAGAGCTGGTGGCCGGCGATCATCCTAGGCACGCCGCTCGCCCTCGGCAGCATCACCTGGGCGATCCGCAAGGGTCTCGCCAGCCAGAAGGATCTGCAGGCGGCGGAAGAGAAGGCCACGACGTCGATCGCCGCCGAAGGCAAGCAGCGCGACCAGGACTATCGGCACATTCAGGGGCGCCTGAACGAAATCGACCGGCGCCTCGATCGCGGCGAGGACCGATTCGAGCGTATCGGGTTGCGCCTCGATCAGCTCCCGAACAAGGACGACATCAATCGGATCGCCCTCGGCATGGCCGAGGTCAACGCCAATGTCGGCAAGATCGGCGTCCGGGTCGAGGGCCTCTCGGATCGTCTCGGGCAAACCGACGAGCGGCTGCAGACGCTGGATGATTACCTCCGCCAGGACTCCCTGATCGAGAAACAGAAGGGCACATGACATGAGCGACCCGATCGCCGCCGAGCGGCTGGACAATTACAGCCTGATCCGCAATCGCCGCCTGCGCGGCGTCCTGCTGTCGATCCTCGCGATCACGCCGGGCGAGAGGTCCAGCGCCGTCGAGCTGCACGCCATGATGGCCGGCGAAGCCGTGCCCTATACGATGGCCGAGATCGAGGCGCAGCTCGGATGGCTGGGCGAGCACGGCTATATCATCGCGACGGTGCGGGTCGGCGAGATCGTCGGCACCGTCACCGACAAGGGTGCCGACGCGGTGACCCGGCGCAACATCGATCCCGAGATCATCCTGCCCCGGCCCAGGGCACGCTGATGGCCCGGCGGTCCAGCATCGACCGACTCCCCCCCGAGATCCTCGACGCGGCGGAGCGCATGTGGGCCAGCCGCCAGTTTACCCTGGCGGAGATGGTCGAGCGCATCAATGCGATGGCGCCGCCCGACCCGGTGAGCCGATCCGCCCTGCACCGCAAGACGCAGGAGTGGGATGAGGAGCTGAAGGAAATCCGCCAGGCGCGGGATCTGTCGCGCGCCTGGAAACAGTCGGTCGCGGAAGACCCGGACGGCGATATCGGCTCGATCGTCGGCGAACAGCTGAACGTGCTGGCTTTTCGCGTGGTCAAGACCATGCGGGCGAAGGATGAGGTCCCCCTGGACGAGTTGGCGAAGGCGGCGAAGCTGGGCCGCGACCTCGCGACCAGCGACAAGCTGCGGGCCGATCGCGACCAGCTGGTACGCGCGGTGACCGCGCCGATCGACGTCATCCAGACCGTGCTCAAGCGCCTGACGGACAAGGTCAACGAAATCGGTCGGCCGGAGCTGGCGGAAGCCCTGCTTGAGGTGCTGGAGCCGGTCGGCCTGGAACTCGCCCGGGAATTCGGCTAATGGCCAAGAGGCGCCTTCGGGGCCTGACCAAGGCCGAGTTCCGGGCGTGGCTGGGCGACCAGGCCGGGGCGCTGCGCAAGGCGATCGAGACCGAGGTCACGGGCCTGGACGAGAGCCCGGCGGCGATCGCTGATCGCCGGGCCAAAGCGCTGGCCCCGGACGGCTTCGAGTATTTCTGCCGGACGTATTTCCCCCACTACGTCAAATCGCCCTCCGCCTCGCGGCTGCACCAGTATCTGTTCAAGCGCCTGCCCGAGATATTGGCCGATCCCGCCGGCCAGAACGATGTGATCGCCGCCCCGCGCGGCGAGGCCAAGAGCACCTTCTGCACCCAGCTCTTCCCGCTGTGGTGCATCGCCAGGCGGGCCAAGCATTACATCCTCGTGCTCATGGACGCCTTCGACCAGGCGGCCGTCATGGTCGAGGCGATCAAGGCCGAGCTGGAGGCCAACCCGCGCCTGGCGCTGGACTTCCCCGAGATGGTCGGGGCGGGGCGCGTCTGGAAAGAGGGCGTGATCGTCACCAAGGCCGGCATCAAGGTGCAAGGCTTCGGCTCGGGCAAGCGCCTGCGCGGCCTGCGGCATGGCCCGCACCGGCCCGATCTGGCCGTCCTCGACGACATCGAGAATGACGAAAACGTCAAATCGCCCGAGCAGCGGGACAAGCTGGAAGCCTGGGTCGACAAGGCCGTCCTGAACGTCGGCGCGGCGGACGGCACCCTGGACGTGATCTATATCGGCACGACGCTGCACTATGACGGCGTCCTGATGCGGAAGGTTCGCAATCCCCTGTGGCGGGCGATCAAGTTCGCCTCGATCGTGCGGCAACCCGACCGCCTCGATCTCTGGGAAGAGTGGGAGGCGGTGCTGCGCAACGACGGCCCGCAGGATGCCGACGCCTTCTATGCTGCCCGCGAGGCGGCGATGAACGAGGGCGCGATCGTGTCCTGGCCGGAGGTCCGGCCGCTCATCGCCTTGATGAAACTGAAGGTCAAGATCGGTCAGGCGGCTTTCGACAGCGAGCAGCAGAATGACCCGATTTCCTCGGAAGATGCGCTCTTCGGCTCGCCCGTCTTCTGGGTCTCGCGCATTGCTGCCTGGGTCTTCTTCGGCTCGGTCGATCCCTCGCTGGGCAAGGCCAACCGCAGCCGCGATCCGTCCGCGATCCTGGTCGGCGGGCTGAACCGCGAAACCGGCGTGCTCGACGTGATCGAGGCCAGCATCCGGCGCCGGCTTCCGGATCGGATCATCGAAGATGTGATTGGTCTGGAGGAAGAGTTCCGCTGCCTGCGCTGGGCGGTTGAGAGCGTGCAGTTCCAGGAGTTCTTTCGCACGGAATTGGTCAAGCGCTCTGCCGCCCGCCGCATCCCGGTGCCGGCGGTGCCGGTGATCCCCTTCGCGGACAAGGCCCTCCGCATCGAGCGGCTCCAGCCGCACGTCGGCAACGGGCTGATCAGATTTAACCAGGCGCAGCGCGTGCTGCTCGACCAGCTGCGCCACTATCCCATGGTCGACCACGACGACGGGCTCGATGCCCTCGAAATGCTCTGGTCGATCGCCCTGGGCGCCCCCATTCCGGCGATCGGGTCGGTCGCACCACGCGCGGCCGTGGCGCCGCTGCCGGGCGGCCGCCTGCTGACCCGCCGCCTCACCATGTTCGGGAGACGCTGAATGATCCGCAAGATACTGGCCAGGATTGGCCTGGTGCGCGAGGCCGCGCCGGAGGTGCCGGCGCCGGCGCAGCGCGTGGTCGAGGCGCGGGACGACGAGGCGGGTTGGCGCCCGGTCAGTCAGTCCAAGCGCGATCTCTCCCCGGTGACCCAGAAGCGCATGATGGAGCTTGCCCATTACGCCTGGGAGCAACACCGCGTCGCCAACCGCCTGATCGAGCTGCCCCTCGCGTTTATCCTGGGCGATGGGGTCTCGATCAAGGTCGACGATGACGAGGCCCAGGCCTGGCTGGATGCCTGGTGGGGCGATCCCATCACCCGTCTCGACCTCAACATCGAAAAACGTGTCCGGGAGCTCGCGCTGTTCGGGGAGCAGCTGATCATCACCTTCGTCAACCCGATCGACGGTCATGTCCGTCATGGCGCCATCGATCCATCCGCGATCGCCGAGGTGGTCACGGATCCCGAGAATTCCTCGCTCCCCATCGGCGTGACAGTCGAGACCGAAACCGGCGTCAAGCGGACCTACAAGGTGATCCTCGACGGCGAGGACGCCGAACTGCTGCGCGTGCCCGCCCTCGTGCTCCGCGACGGCATGACGGCGGGCGAGTGCCATTTCTGGCGCATCAACGACCTGCTCACCGGCTGTCGCGGCCGCTCCGACCTGCTGTCGGCCATCGACCTCGCCGATGCCCTGTCCCAGCTCATCTTCGGCGAGGTCGAGCGGGCCGTCGCCCTGCGCTCGATGGTGTGGGACGTCAAGGTAACGGGCGCGACGCCGGACGATATCGACGAGCTTTCGCGGAAGATGGAGCCGCCGGCACCGATGTCGATCCGCGTCCACAACGAAAGCGTCGAGTGGAATGTGCTCTCGCCCAAGCTGGAGAGTGCCGATGCCGCCGGGACGCTTCGCTCGGTGCGCAACGAGATCCTGGGCGGCGCCTCGATTCCCGAGCACTGGTTCGGGGGCGGCGGTGACGTCAACCGGGCCACGGCCGCCGAGATGGACGAGCCGACCTACAAGGTCTTCCGCCGCCGCCAGCTCCTCTGGAAGGCGATCCTTGAAGCCGAGGCGCGCTATGTCCTGCGTCGGCGCCTGATCGCCCAGGGCCGCTCTCCCCGCGAGCTGGACCGCCCGGAGATGAAGCCCAAGGCCGATTTCCCGACGATGCAGGCGATCGATGTCAGCCGCTATGCCCAGGCCCTGGGCCAGGTCGTGTCCGCCTGCGCGGCCGCGATCAGCGCGGGGTTGATGACCGACGAGATCGCGGTCGGGCTGATCGCCCTCGTCGCCGGCAAAATGGGCATCGAGATCGACGCCGAGGCGATGCTGGCGGATGCCCGCGCCGCGTCTGAAAAGCGCCGCGAGGCCGACGCCTTCGCGACGCCGCCCGTCGATCCTGTCGAGCCCGTCGATCCTGCCAAGACTGGTGACGCCCAAGGATGACCGGCGACGACAAGGATCGCGACCGGCGCTTCAAGGCGGAGCGGGCAGCGCAGCTGCGCCGCGCCGCCGAGATCCAGGCCGCGACCTTCGCCGAGATCCAGGGGCACCTGGCCGAGGCCCAGACGCGCATCGCCGCCGCCCTGGCCGCGACCCCCAGCGATTTCCAGACGTGGCGCCTGACCCAGTTGCAGGCGGAGGTCCGGCGGGCGATCGCCGACGTCGAGGGCCGGGCCGGCCAGGCGATCAGCGGCGGCCTCGACAAGTCCTGGACGGCCGGGGCCGAGCTCGTCACCAAGCCGCTGGCCGCCGCCGGGGTCGATATCGAGGCACGCCTGGTCGCGCTCGATCCTCGTGTGCTCGAACAGCTCAAGTCGTTTCAGACCGACCGCCTGCGCGACATCGGAACCGCGGCGGTCGCGAAGATCAACACCGAGATTGCCCAGGCCGCGATCGGCACGCAAACGCCGTTCGAGGCGGCCTCGAAAGTCGCTACCCACCTTGGGGGCGCCGAGGACCGCGCGCGGACGATCGTCCGCCTGGAGCTGGGCACCGCCTATTCGGCCGCCGGGCACCAGCGCATGGCGCAGGCCCTGAAGGCCGGGGTCAAAGGGCTGGAGAAGCAGTGGCGGCGATCGGGCAAGCGCCATCCCCGCATCACCCACGAGCTGGCCGATGGCCAGGTGCAGGAGATCGACAAGCCGTTCCTGGTCGGCGGCATCCAGATCATGTTCCCGCGCGATCCGGCCGCCCCGATCGGCGAGCGCATCAACTGTGGCTGCGGGTTGCTGCCCTTCATGCGTCACTGGCGCGTCGAAAACCCGCGCGAGAAGCCCTATACCCCGGCAGAGCTCGCCACCAATACCGCCGCCCGGCAGGTCGAGCAGATCCGCGCCGATGCGGAGAAGGCCACCAGCGGCGCGGCCGCCGCCGCCCGGCAGATGGCGACGCTGGAAGCCGCGCTCGGCCCCGGCCGGGTAGCCGAGTTGCGCAACTCGCTCGCGGATACTCCATGGGGCAGGACCAGGGCCGGCGGCGAGCCGCTGTCGCTCTCCGAGGCCGAGGCGCTGGCCCTGCACGCCTACACCCATGTGCGGGGTGTTGGCGGCGCCCGCCAGGTCAATGACGCCCTTCGCGAGGGGCGGATGACCGCTCCTCTCCATGACCTGGTCGCGCTCCAGCGTCAGGCCCTGGCCAAGCTGCCGGCGGTGCCGGGCCAAAGCACCCGGTTGGATAATCTGCCGCCGCCAGAACTGGCGAAGATGGTGCCCGGGGAGGTGTGGGTTCCGGCCGCATGGGTGTCCACGACGCTTGATGCCTCCAGGCTCGACGGCTACTTCACGCGGCGGCCTCATAGGCTTATGATCACGGGGAAGTCGGGGCGGTCCCTCGTATCTCTCTCGACATTCGATCAGGTCGAGGCGCTCTATCCGCCCGGCACCCGGTTCATGGTTATCGAAACCGAAACGACGCCGGCCGGCCTCGATATCGTCCTGGAGGAAGTGTGATGGCCGAGGTCTATCGCTACGAATACGAGGGGGGCTCGGTCTCATCAATCCGGCCCCTGTCGGCCGCCGATCTCGCCCGCAGGGCGGAAAAGGCCCGCCGCAGGCTTGAGGCAGCGGCCAAGGCCCCCACCCTCGATGATGCAGGCCAGCGTGCCGCTGAGGCGATGATCGAGCGCTGGGACAGCGAGATCGTGCAGGCCGACGCCTCCGCGCCGAAGTCGGCCTGACCTCCGACCGCCATAGAGCGCGCTGGAGCGACGAAAGGCCGTCGCCGCACCATCGGGTGCCCGAGGCCGCTTCCCCCTTTTTCGAGACGTTCGAAAGGGCCTTCCCGGCCCCGGTTTCGCCCCCGGCCTAGGGGCGTAAGGTCCATCTGACCGGATATGCCGCGCCGCCCGACACTGGGCGCCATGGCAAAGCTCAAACCCACCCCCAAGGATACCGAGGGCGCCCCCCTTGAAGCGGGCGCCACCACGACGCTGCCGGCCGACCAGGTCGACGGCGCCAGCGAGGGCGGCAGCGATGCCGCCCTCGCATCCGATCCCATGCCCGCCGTGGTGCCGCCGGCCGAGATCGCCCGGCCCCAGGACATGCCGGACGATCTGACCTGGTCGAAAGCGTCCTGGGCGCTGCGCGAGGCCGCTGGCGGTGACCGCGCCCTCGTCGAGGTCGCCCGCCTCGTCGGCATCCAGCCCGAGGAGGTCCTCGATTTCCGCGCCTGGCCCAAGGGCCTGTCGGTGGTGACCACGGCTGGCCAGAAAATCCAGATCGCCTTCGGGATCAGCGCCGATGAATAAGCTCGCGCTCCCGCTTGCCAGCGTCGCCCTGCTCGAAGCCGATCCCGAACCGGGGTCGGAGCTGCATCGCGGCGTCCTCGACGTGATCGAGGCCGAGGGCACCCCGGGCCGCCTGCGCGTCCGGGTGCTTTCGGCCGGCCTCTCCGGCAATCGCAACTATTATCCGGACGAGGTGCTGCGCGAGAGCGCAGCGATGTTCGAGGGCATCCGCGTCATCGTGAAGCCCGACGCGGTGCATCTTGCCGGCGCCGGCAAGGATCCGCGCGGCGTCATCGGCCGCCTGACCCAGCCCCGGTTCGTCGCCGGCAGCGGCAAGGACAAGGGCTCGATCGAGGCCGTGTTCGAGGCGTTGGACGATCAGGATCCGATGGTGCTCAAGCTCTTCGCGGCCGCGAAGCGCGGCATGACCGATGTCTTCGGCCTGTCCATCGACGCCCGGGCCGCCGTCCGCGAGGCCCAGGGCGTCCGTCACGTCGCCCGCTTTATCAAAATCAATTCCGTCGACGTCATCGTCGAGCCCGGCGCCGGCGGGCGCGTGCTCGACGTCATCGAAGCCGCCCCCGAACAGGAGCCGCCCATGCTGCGCGCCAAACTGATTGCCACCATCAAGGCCAAGCGCCCGGCGCTGCTCGCCGGCCGCGACGCCAATGCGCTGACCGACGACGAGCTGGAGGTGCTGGTCACCGAAGCCCTCGGCGCGCCCGTCGATCCCCAGACCCCGGCCGGCCTCACTCAGGCGCAGCTGGCGGAAGCCCTGGTCCAGGTCGAGGCCAAGACCACGGCGCGCGCGACCGTCTCCGCGTCCAGCCTGCCCGCGACCGCCAAGGAGCGGGTGATCGCCACGCTCGAAGCCCAGGGCGACTGGGGCGCGGCCGCAACCGCCGCCGCGATCAAGGCCGAGCAGGACTATCTGGCGCCCTTCGTCGATGCGGGCCGCGTCGGCGGCCTCGGCGGGATTTCGCGCATCCAGACCGGCGAGACCCGCGCCGAAAAGGTCCAGGCGATGCTGGAAGCCTTCTGGGATCCGACCCACAAGGATCACGGTCAGGCGCAGTCGATCAAGGAGATCTATATCCAGATCACCGGTGATGCGCGGGTGACCGGCCGGGTGCGCGATTGCGACCAGGGCCTGATCCGCGAGGCGCTGAATTCGGCCAGCTTCGGCGAGGTACTGGGCGACGCCATTCACCGCCGGCTCGTGGCCGACTATCGCAGCCCGAGCGTCTATGACGCCTGGCGCTCGATCGTCAACATCCGGAGGCTCGGCGACTTCCGCACCAACCACGTCACGCGCCTCGGCGGCTATGGCGACCTTCCGGCGGTCGCGGAGGGCGCGGACTACGCCGCCCTGACCTCGCCGAGTGACGAGGAGGCGACCTACGCGGCGACCAAGCGCGGCGGCTTCGAAACGATCACGCTGGAGATGATCAAGAACGACGATGTCGGCGCGCTGATGAAAATCCCGGGCCGGATGTCGCGTGCGGCCAAGCGGACGCTGGGCAAGTTCGTCTTCGACTTCATCCGGACCAATCCGGCGATCTACGATACCGTCGCGCTCTTCCACGCGACGCATGGCAATCTGGGTTCGGCGGCGCTCGATGCCGCCAGTTTCGCGGCCGGCCGCCTCGCCATGCTGAAACAGACCGAAGCGGGCTCGCTCGACCGCATCGGCATCGGCCCCCGCTTCCTGCTGGTGTCGGCGGATGGCGAGGAGGGTGCGGTCAATCTCTTCCGCCGCAACACCAATAACGACAAGACCTTCGTCCAGACGCTGACCCCGGACATCATCCCCGTCTGGTACTGGACCGACGCGAACGACTGGTCGATCGTCGCCGATCCCGCCGACATCGAGACGATCGAGCTCGGCTTCCTCGACGGGCAGGAGGAGCCCGAGCTCTTCGTCCAGGACAATCCCACCGTCGGCTCGCTCTTCACGGCGGACAAGATCACCTACAAGATCCGCCATATCTACGGCGGCGCCGTGGTGGATTACCGGGGCCTCTACAAGGCGGTGGTGGCGTAATGGCCGCCGCCAACCCCTTCGCCGCCGCCGATGGCATCACCCAGGCGGAGGCCGAGGCGCAGCCGCTGCTGGCCATCGTCGCGGCGGCTGGCGCCATGTGGGATATCCTCGCCATCCTGCCCGGCAAGGCCGAGGCGACCCTTGCGCAGCGCCGCCTCGAAGAGGTCGTGTTCTGGGCCAGCCGCGCGGATCAGGCCTGACCGATGCTGGCCGATCTGCAGGATATCGTCGGCGACCTGGTGCGGGATGCCGTCTCGCGCCTGGGCGATGCCGCGCGGGATCGTGCGATCGGCCTCGCCGTCGTCCAGTACGGCAAGGATCGCCCCCGCGTGATCGTCGAGGACCTGGTCTCGGCCGCCGGCACGCCCAAGACCCTGCCGCTGCCGGCCGACTGGCTGCAGGGACAGAGCCGCGCCCTCTCGATCGAATATCCGATCGGCGAGGTGCCGACATCCCTCCTGCCCCGGCACCTCTGGACGGTCGCGACAGTGCCGACCGGGGAGATCATCGCCTTGCCGGCCGAGGCCGTCACGGGCGCCGCTCATCGCCTTGCGTGGTGCCGCCCGCATGTGGTTTCCGCGTTCGAGGATAGCATCCCCGATCAGGACCGCGAGGCCGTGGCCCAATACGCCGCCGGCCTGCTGCTCGATCAGCTCGCCACGCTGACCTCGGGTGACCGCGAGAGCACGATCAAGGGCGACAGTGTCGATCATGGCGAGGCGGCACCCAACTACGCCGCCCGCGCGAAGACCGCCCGCCAGCGCTATCACGACCTGCTCGGCATCGATCCCAAGCGGCTGCAGCCGGCCTCGGTGACGGTCAACCCGCCGCTCGTATCGAGCAAGGGCGAGGGCCGGCTGTTGTGGCGGAGGAAGCGCTCGTGACCGCGATCCATCACAATGCCGAGGCGATCGCCGCAGCCTTCGATCAGGCGCCGGAGATCGTCCGCGAGGAGATCGAGGCCGGCGTCTACGAGGCCTCGCTCCTGCTGGAGCGTCTGGTGGTCGAAAAAACGCCGACCAGCGGCGCCGGCACCCTGCGCGAGAGCATCGGCGCCTTGCCGGTGGTCTTCACCGGCGCCGCCTGGGAAGGCGGTGTCGGCACCGCGCTGGCCTATGCCGCGCCGATCGAGGAGGGCTCGAAGCCCCATATGCCGCCCCTCGCGCCCCTCATGGATTGGGTCAAGCGCCGCCTTGGCGTGGCGCCCGACGAGATCGAGGGCGTGGCCCGCGCCATCGCCTGGAAAATCTTCCACCATGGCACCAAGGCCCATCACATGTTCCGCGACGGCTTCCGGGCCGGCGAGCCACAGGTCCGCGAGATCCTGGCTGGCCGGATCGATGCCGCCCTGGCGAGGATCGCGGCATGAGCGCGCTCGATGATATCCGCGCGGCGATCGTCGCCCGCCTGACCGCCCTCGTCGATATCGGTCAGGTCCACGCCTATGAGCGGCTCGCAAAAGAAACCAAGGGCTTCGCCGATCTGTACGGCTGGGCACCGGCCGGTGGCGGGCAGCGCGAGGTCCGGGGCTGGAATGTCCGCCGCACCGCGTCCCGCGGCCAGGCGCAGCCGGGGGGAACGCTGGTGATCACCGCCTGGCGCCTGACGGGTTTCCTCTCAATGGTCGACCTTGAGGCGTCGGCGCATACCGCCGATACGCTGGCCGACGCCGTCGCCGCGACGTTTCGGGCTGACCCGGGACTGGGTGGCCTCGCGATCGGCGATCCCGTCGAGGGTATCGACGGCCCGGTGCTCGCCCTGTCGCGGCCGGTGATGTTCGCGGGCGTGCTCTGCCATGAGCTTCAGCTGGACTGGGTGACCGAGCATCTGGAGCCTTCGGCCGGCACCGGCC
>NZ_JBAQRT010000023.1:0-6819 GCF_049306435.1 Zavarzinia sp. | reverse complement strand
GGCGGCATCCTCGCCCGGAATGGTCACCGCGACGACCGGCGGCTTCAGCGCCGTGAACGCCCCGAAATAACCCGCCGCATCCTTGGTCGACAGCAGCCCGGTGACGAGGGCGAGGGGACGGCCGTCCCGCGCGGTCATGGCGGCCAGTGCCTCGGCCAGCGCCCGGGCGGCATGGGGATTATGGCCGCCGTCCAGCCACAGCTCGCCGCCGGGCAGCAGGGCGGGCAGCGGACCCCGGGTCAGGCGTTGCAACCGGGCCGGCCACTCCGCTTTCGCGATGCCAATCTCGATCGCCGCTTCCGGCAGGTCCAGCAGCAGGGCTGCGGCGACGGCGCTGGCGGCATTGGCGATCTGATGCGGCCCGGCGAGAGCCGGCAGGGGCAGACGCCAGTCGGTCAGCCCGGCACCCGTGAACAGAAAACCGTCCTCGACCGGGCGGGCGGTGAAATCGGCACCGGCGACGATCAGCGGGGCATCGAGGTCATCGGCCCGGTCGCAGATCACGGCGAGGGCTTCCGCCGTCTGCGGGCCGACTACGGCGGGCACGTCCGGCTTCAGGATGCCGGCTTTCTCGGCGGCGATGGCGGCGATGGTCTCGCCCAGGAAGTCCCGGTGGTCGAGGTCGACGGGCGTGATCACGCAAAGCCTTGGCATGGTCACGACATTGGTCGCGTCCAGCCGCCCGCCGAGGCCGACCTCGAGCAGGACGAGATCGGCAGGCGTCCGCGCGAAGGCGAGCAGGGCGGCCGCCGTCGTCACCTCGAAGAAGGTGATCGGCGCTTCGCCATTGGCCCTTTCGCATTCCTCGAGAAGGGCGGTCAGGGCGTCCTCGCCGATCAGCTCGCCGGCCAGCCGGATCCGCTCGGCGAAACGCACCAGATGGGGCGAGGTATAGGCATGAACGCGCAGGCCCGCAGCCTCGGCGATGGCCCGCAGATAGGCGACGGTGGAGCCCTTGCCATTGGTGCCGGCGACATGGACGACCGGCGGCAGATCCCGCTCGGGATGGCCGAGCCGGGCCAGCAGCCGTTCCATCCTGCCGAGCGACAGGTCGATCTTCTTCGGATGCAGCCTTGTCAGCCGCTCGAGCACGCGATCGCTGGTGGTCATGAGGATCTCCGGCCCCCTGGCGGGGACCCGGTCAGGCCTTGACCGGGAGCTTGACCGCCGCCTTGGGCTTGCGGTTGGTCAGCAGCGCGATGATGGTGGCGAGGCGGGTCTTCAGTTCCTTGCGCGGCACGACCATGTCGATGATGCCGTGTTCGAGCAGGTATTCGGCGCGCTGGAAGCCTTCGGGCAGTTTCTCGCGGATGGTCTGTTCGATCACGCGCTGGCCGGCGAAGCCGATCAGGGCACCGGGTTCCGAAATCTGGATGTCGCCCAGCATGGCATAGGACGCGGTGACGCCGCCCGTCGTCGGATCGGTCAGCACGACGATATAGGGCAGGCCGGCATCGCGCACCATTTCGACCGCGACGGTCGAACGCGGCATCTGCATCAGGGACAGGATGCCTTCCTGCATGCGCGCGCCGCCCGCGGCGGTGACGACGACCAGCGGCACGCCGTGATCGACCGCGCGCTCGGCCGCCGTCACCAGCGCCTCGCCGACCGCAAGACCCATGGAGCCGCCCATGAAGGCGAAATTCTGCACCGCGAGCACGGCGCCCAGTCCCTCGATCGTGCCATAGGCGACGAGCATGGCGTCATTCTGGCCGGTCTTGGCGCGGGCATCCTTCAGGCGCGCGACATAGCTTTTCTCGTCCTTGAACTTCAGCGGATCGACCGGCACATCGGCGACGGGAACCAGGGTGAAGCCGGCGTCGAGCAGCAGGGAAATCCGCTCCTCGATGCCAAGGCGCATGTGGTGGCCGCAGTGCTGGCAGACATGCAGATTCTCGTCCAGTTCGCGGTGGAACAGCATCTGGCCGCAGCCGGGGCACTTGGTCCACAGGTTGTCCGGCATGTCCCGGCGCACGAAGGCGGCGCGGATCTTGGGACGGACGACATCGTTCAGCCAATTGGCCATTGCGGAAACTCCAGCGGGCTCAGGCGGCGCTACGCTTGGCGCCGCGCACACCGGCGGCGAGCGTGGCGACGAAAGCGGAAATACGGTCGGCCAGGGCCTTACCCGAGAGGCCTTGGGCGGAAGCCTCGCCGATCATCGAGACGACGGCGCTGCCGACGACGGCGGCATCGGCATTGCCACCGATCTCCGCCGCCTGTTCGGGCGTGCGGATGCCGAAGCCGACGGCGATCGGCAGATCGGTATGGCGCTTCAGCCGGGCGACGGCGGCGGCGACGGCGTTGCAGTCGGGGCTGGCCGAGCCGGTGATGCCATTGATCGAGACGTAGTAGACGAAGCCCGAGGTATGGCGCAGCACGGTCGGCAGGCGTTTGTCGTCGGTCGTCGGCGTCGCGAGGCGGATGAAGGCGATATCCTGTTCGAGCGCCGGCAAGCACAACTCGGGATCTTCCTCGGTCGGCAGATCGACGACGATCAGCCCGTCGATGCCGGCGGCCTTGGCATCGGTCAGGAAGCGCGGCACGCCATAGGAGTAGATCGGATTGTAATAACCCATCAGCACAATCGGCGTCGCCTGGTCGGTCTCGCGGAAGCGGCGCACGAGGTCGAGGGTCTTCACCAGGGTCTGGCCACCGGCGAGGGCGCGCAGGCCCGCCGCCTGGATCGCAGGGCCATCGGCCATCGGATCGGTGAAGGGCATGCCGATCTCGATCACATCGGCACCGGCGCCGGGCAGCGCCCTGATCACCTCGAAGGAGGTTTCGAGGTCCGGATCCCCAGCGGTGACGAAAACGACGAGGCCGGGGCGACCCTCGGCCTTCAGCGCGGCGAAGCGGGCATCGATACGGGCGACGGTCACAGCTTCGCTCCCAGAGCACTGGCGACGGTGAAGATATCCTTGTCGCCGCGGCCGGACAGATTGACCAGGATGATGTGGTCCTTCGGCAGCTTGCCGGCGATCCGCCCGACATGAGCGAGGGCATGGGACGATTCGAGGGCGGGGATGATGCCTTCGAGCTTGGCGCAGAGCTGGAAGGCGTCCAGCGCCTCCTGATCGGTGGCCGAGACGAAATTCACCCGGCCGATATCATGCAGCCAGGAATGCTCCGGCCCGATGCCCGGATAGTCGAGGCCGGCCGAGATCGAATGGGCCTCGATGATCTGGCCGTCGTCGTCCTGCAGGAGATAGGTGCGGTTGCCGTGCAGCACGCCGGGCCGGCCCTTGGCCAGCGATGCCGCGTGCTTGCCGCTCTCGAGGCCGAGGCCGGCGGCCTCGACCGCGTCGATCGCCACTTCGCGGTCGTCGAGGAAGGGATAGAACAGGCCGATGGCGTTGGAGCCGCCGCCGACGCAGGCGACCAGCGTATCCGGCAGGCGGCCTTCCGCCTTCAGCATCTGGGCCTTGGATTCATGGCCGATCACCGCCTGGAAATCGCGCACCATGGCGGGATAGGGATGCGGGCCGGCGACGGTGCCGATGATGTAGAACGTGTCCTCGACCTGGGTCACCCAGTCGCGCAGGGCCTCGTTCATCGCATCCTTCAGGGTCTGCGAGCCCGAGGTGACGGGAACGACTTCCGCGCCCAGCAGCTTCATGCGGAAGACGTTCGGGCTCTGCCGCTCGATGTCGGTCTTGCCCATGTAGATGGTACAGGGCAGGCCGAAGCGGGCGGCCACCGTCGCCGTCGCCACGCCATGCTGGCCGGCGCCGGTCTCGGCGATGATGCGCTTCTTGCCCATGCGCCTGGCCAGCAGGATCTGGCCCATGCAGTTGTTGATCTTGTGGGCGCCGGTGTGGTTCAGCTCTTCCCGCTTCAGATAGATCTTGGCGCCGCCGAAATGGTCGGTCAGCCGCTCGGCGAAATAGAGCGGGCTGGGGCGGCCGACGTAATGTTCGAGGAAGTAATCGAGTTCGGCGCGGAACGACGGATCGTTGCGGGCGTCCTCATAGGCCTTTTCAAGCTCGAGGATCAGCGGCATCAGCGTCTCGGCGACGAAGCGCCCGCCGTAGATCCCGAAATGCCCGTGCTCGTCCGGACCCTCGCGGTAGGAATTGGGCGTCTGTGCGGGCGCCATGGCCATGATCGTTCCTCAAACAGACCGCGCCGCCGCCAGGAAGGCGGCGATCAGGTCGACATTCTTAACCCCCGGCGCGGATTCGACACCGCTCGACACGTCGACCGCCGAAGCCCCGGCGACGCGGATCGCTTCGGCGACATTGTCGGGCGTCAGTCCGCCTGCCAGGAACCAGGGCCGCGACCAGCGCTCATTGGCGATCAGGCCCCAGTCGAAGGCAAGGCCATTGCCGCCGGGAAGGCCTTTTCTAGGCGGTTTGGCGTCGAGGAGCAACAGGTCGGCAACAGACTCGTAATCATGGGCCGTCGCGACATCCCCCGCCCCGGCAATGCCGACCGCCTTCATCACCGGCAGGTTGAAGCGCTGGCGCATTTCGGCGACGCGGGCCGGGCTTTCCTTGCCATGGGCCTGCAGGATCTTCACCGGCGCCTCGGCCAGGATGGCGGCAAGGGTATCGTCGTTGGCATCGACGGTCAGGGCGACCGGGGTCACACCCGCCGGCAGGCGGCGGATCAGGGCGCCGGCCTCGGCGGGCGACAGGCTGCGGGGCGACGGCGGGTAGAACACGAAGCCGACATGGCTGGCGCCGTGCTGGACGGCGGCATCGACGGTCTCGGGCGTGGACAGCCCACAGATTTTCGCGGCAACGGACATGGGAGGACTATAGCAGCTTTCCGGCGGCCCAGTGTTGCAGTGCATCGAAATCCACCGCGCCATCGAGATGGGCCGCCACCCGCTCGCCCATCACGGCGCCGAACTTGAAGCCGTGGCCCGAGCAGCAGGACAGCACCAGCGCGCCGTCGACATCGGCGATGCGGAAGCGCTCGTCCGCCGTCACGGTATAGAGGCAGGTCTTGGCCTCGATGATGCGGTAATCGTCGAAATCGCGGAAACGGCGGCGGCCGCCTTCCCAGATCGCCTTCGCCTCATCCTTGCCGGCGCCGCGCCGGGCTTCCGGGTCGTCCGGGCCGCCGTCCATGTGGTGATCGCCGAGTTTGAGGCCATAGCCGTCGACCGGGGGCACGGCATAGAAGCCGTCGTCCCGCTCGATCTCCAGCAGCATGGGGCCGCTGGCCCAGGCGTCTTTCCACTTCGCCGGCACTTTCGCGTAAGTGACGACCTGACGCACCGGGCGCAGGTCGGCGGCAAGGGCGGGGACGAGGCGCGGCGTCCAGGCGCCGGCGGCGACCACCAGCCGATCGCCCTCGATGCGGCGGCCATCGGCGAGGATCGCCGTCGCCCGGCCGGGATCGATGTCGGCGACGGCGATGCCCTCCAGCAGGGTGCCCTTTTCGCGGACATAGTCGCCGAGACCGCCGACGATCCGGTCCGCCAGCAGGGCGCCGCCGCTTGTCAGCCACAGGGCGTCGATGGCACCGTCCGATGACAGCATCGGAAAGCGCCGGTCCAGTTCGGCCGGCTTCAGCCGCTCGTAAGCGATGCCCAGCCGGTCGAGGGAGGCGGCGGATTGGTCCGCCCAGTCGCCCGGCTCGAAATGATGGGCGAGGGTGCCGGTCTCGACATAATGCCGGCGGCCGAAGTCGCGCCACACGCCGTCCCACGCGGCATAGGCGTCGTGGATCATCAGGGCATAGCCGTCGAGCGCGCCGTAGGGGTAGCGGATCAGGCGGTGACGGTCGACCGAGGTGGCGAGCGGATCGGGCACGCGGCCCTGCTCGATCACCGTGACCTCCATGCCGCGGTTGATGGCGGCCCTTGCGGTGGCGAGGCCATAGAGGCCACCGCCGACGACGATCAGTTTCATGGCGCGAGCGACCGATGCAGGAAAGCGGCGGCGACGAGGTCTTCGAGCGCGGTGCCGACCGATTTGAACAGGGTGATTTCGCCGGCGCTCTGCCGGCCCTCGTGGCGGCCGGCGCAGAGATCGGCGAGGTCGGCGGCGATATCGGCCTCCGATATCAGGCCGCGCCCCAGGGGATCGGCGAGGTCGCCCGCCTCGTGCAGGGCGCCTTCCCTCGTGTCGACGAAGAGCCGGGCGCGGGTGATGGCGCTATCGTCCGCTTCCCGCATCTCGGGGGTGAAGCCGCCGATCAGATCGACATGGCAACCGGGCTTCAACCATTCGCCCCGGATCAGGGGCGTCCGGCTCATGGTGATGGACGAGACGATATCGGCCCCGGCGACCGCGCTCGCCAGATCCTCGACCGCTTCGGCGCCGTGACGGGCGGCGACGGCGCGGGCCTTGTCGCCATTGCGGTTCCAGATCAGGACGCGGGAGAGGCCGGGCCGCACCACGCGGTAAGCCTCGATGACATGGGGCGCCAGATTGCCGGCGCCGACGACGAGCAGGGTCTTCGCGTCTTCCCGCGCCAGGTAACGCGCGGCGAGGGCGGAGGCGGCGGGGGTGCGGCGTACGGTGAGGGCGCTGCCGTCGACGGTCAGCAGCGGCGCCCCGCTCGCCCCGTCGAACAGGACATAGAGGCCGATCACCGAATCGAGACCGCGCGCGCCATTGCCCGGGGCGACCGTGACCAGCTTCACGCCGGTATAGGCGCCGGGCTGATAGGCCGGCATCACCAGGAATATATTGGTCGCGCCGGCGCCGTCGTCCATCGGGTAGTGACCCCGCAAGGGCGCGGTAATGGTGCCGGCGGCGAAAGCATCGCCCAGGGCATCGATCAACCCGGGATAGGTCAGGGCGGCGCGGGCCGTCGCCCCGTCGACATGGCGGAGCGCGGCGGGTAGCGGCGCGCTCATGG
>NZ_JBAQRT010000022.1:0-7331 GCF_049306435.1 Zavarzinia sp. | reverse complement strand
GCCCTCGCGCCGATAGGCCGCCCGATGCTCATCCGTCCACGCCACAAATCACCTCCGTCAAGCCGACGGATTCGGTGAATCACACAACCCTGCCGGGCGCAATAGGCTTTTGGGTCAGGCTCTAAGTCCGATTTAAAGCCAAATAATAAAGACGTACCCTGCACAACGACTCTACAATTCCTTCCTAGGAGAGGTAAATTACACTTATCCACCACGATGAGATCAAATGATATTTATCGTGGATTTCCAGGAGATGTATTTGCATTTACATTTATTCAGGAACTAGTGGCCAACACCCTTGGCCTTGAAGTTGGAAATTATAGCCATTTCGTTGGCAGCTTACATCTGTACGATTGCGATGAGCCCAGGGCTCGCGACTATCTTAGTGAGGGATTCCAATCACCAATCAGTATGCCCCCGATGCCTCATAGCGACCCCTGGCCTTCGGTTTCTTGGCTACTTCGAGCTGAACAGCTAATAAGATCCGGCTCCCCAGTACCGCCAGCAGCCGACATAGATTCATACTGGGTTGACTTAGCTCGGTTACTTCGGATGAAATATTTATTTGACAAGAAGGACAGACGGCAATTGATTCAAGTAAAAAATGAAATGACATGCCCCGAATACGCCGCATTTGTCCGTGGACGACACATCGCACTGCAACGCAATTTGGATATCCAACTGAAGTTGCCGGGCATTCCAACCGTAGCCCAGGAAGAAAACACGCCATGAGTCCACGCGACAGGATAAGAGCCTCTCAATTAGAGCAATTAATAGTTAGTTTTCAGGAAACAAATGGACCTCTTCCAGGAATTCTATCTATAGAATACTTAAGGTCCCTAGTATATCAACTCATTGACAGCATTCGTAGAATCGAATTTGCTCACTATATAAGAGACGCGCCCCACCATCCATCAAGAATGGATCCAAATTCAGAATTGTTTGACCCCCTTCGAGCAGCAGTCTTACATAACAGGAACGGAAATACCGACGAAGCTTGGTGGCTGGTGTTCATGGCCACTCACTTTGGCAAGCATCCAATAGATGGATGGCGCCTAACACGAGACATTTATGGCAAACTCGGGCAAGGCTGCGGTCTTTGGGATTGGCCGGGAATTTCACACAACCCAATCGCCTTTAAAGCATGGCTGGAGAACAATGAAGATACCTTACGAGGCGGAGACGGAGTCTCTCGGAGATTTAGCAATCACCGCAAGTACGAAAGTTTGAAGGCTCGCTCCAATAAAGGGACAGCAGCCGTTTTAATTTCTTATGTAAATTGGATCACCCCTCCAAGGCGACATGCAGAAATTGTTAGAGAATTGCATCAGGTCGTTGGCCAAAATCCGCATCAAGTTTTCGCGGCTTTATATAAATCAATGGACTCAGTGCTCAGGTTTGGACGGCTAGGAAAATTTGATTTCCTCGCGATGCTAGGAAAATTGGATATCGCGCCAGTCGCCCCAGGTTCGACATTTCTTAGTGGAGCGACGGGGCCTCTGGCCGGTGCACGATTATTATTTTGTGCAGATAGAAATTCGGAAGCTTCCGCATGTCATCTCGAAGAAAAATTAGTACGCTTTAGCCAATATACCAATCTTCCTCCGCAAGCTCTAGAAGATGCAATTTGCAACTGGCAAAAGTCCCCTCACGTCCACAAGCGATTCAGAGGGTAATTTTGTCCATGCTTATTTGATTCCAATCATATCGACGCTTCAGCCAATTCATATGCGACAACGAAATACGCTTATAATGCTGAAGCTGCCCTACAACAATTCCCGGCGAAACTCCAATCCGCCGCGCAAATCGAAGGATCGGGTCTCTTCTCAATGGGAGATTGAGTAATTCTGACAAATAATTTCTAGGAATAAGAACTTCCGCTGCAAATTCGTTGGCCTCCCCTTCCTCATCTGAAGTGACCTCGCTCTCATCTTCCAGAAAAATTGCATCGCCACTATGCAAAAGGAGATGCGCCGCTTCATGGAAAAAGGTAAACCAAAATTGATCGTCTGATCGATACCGGAAACTAAGTACCATCAATGCTTTATTGGGTGACAAGAAGCGAGTTGCACCGCTTGCTGGACACCCTTTTGGCGTTCGAGCGACAACGACAGAAACCCCAGCCTCCGCACATAGCTTTCGGAGCTTTGGCAAAAAGGTTGCAGGATCTTTTTGCCATGTGAGCGATCTCACCGCCTGCAGGTTTTCCTTAAACAATTCTGGATCCCAATCGGCGCAAGGCGTAAGTTCGGCAATCAGCTCAGCCCATCGCAGCCAGGCAGTGATGGCCCCGGGGTTTGCCCTAGCCGAGGCCGACATACGAAATGCAGCTGCAGCAGATGCACCGGCATACTTTACATTCCATGCAGCCACATCAGGCACGCCGAATAACTTGAAGCATTCGCCAGCGGCCTCGGACGTAGATTGGAAGTCATCAATCCACCCAAGTTTCACCATTTCCCGAACGGGAAACTGTTTAACCCAAACCTCGCAGGCAATTTCAACGCACGTACTCTGAATCCGTTGAAAATCTGCACGATATTGCGCCTCTCGGGCTAACCAGAATGCTGAGGACGGCCCAAGGCATCGTGCCAGCCTATCTGCCAAATGCTCGTCCACGGATCGCAGGCCTAATAGCAACCGTTGAACCGATTCCACGCTTTCTCCAACAGCCTCAGCGAAACTCTCCCTCGATACGGCGCGGGATGACAAAATGGCCGATATGGTCACACCTGGAGGAACTGCCCAGTTCGGCTCAAAGTCATTGGATGGGGAATGTTTAATCATTGGTGCCTTGAATCCGTTGGATCAGAACTCGATGGACTGAGGACCAATCTATCTTGCCGTCCACAAGCCGCGGCTGTCTTTGGTGATTCGCCCGAATGAGAATGGTCAATCCCATTCCTAAATCCATTGCCAACTCGCCAGCCGGCGCCCCTTCCGAGGGCCGCAAGATAACGAGAGGCACATCGGTCAAGCACTCCGCAGCCTGCATATCTGCCAAACACCGCCTAAGCGTTGCTCCAAGTTCAGCTCCGTACAGCCCGTCCATACTGTCAGCGTTAAGACATATGTTCCGTAGAACCTTCGTCCGAAAGGCTATTTCCATGGTATGGGACGCACCATCTGCGAGGCCCTGAATGTTATAGACAGCATACTAAAGGTTGATTCCCTAGCAAAACAATAAGCCCCCCTACCCCGGCGGCCAGGGCACCAGCGCCGATACCTTCCGCATGTAATCCCCATAGCCTTCGCGGCGTTCCAGGCTGCGCTGGTCCATGAAGGGGATGCTGGCGAGGGTGAACATGGCGGTCATGGCGAGGGCGCCGGGGATGATCCACCACCAGTCTGCCGGCGCGGCGGCGAGGCCGAAGAGCATGAGGCCCCACCAGAAGGCGAGTTCGCCGAAGTAGTTGGGGTGGCGGGACCAGGCCCAGAGGCCGTGGCGGATGAAGCCGCCGGGCTTTCGCCTCGCGATGAAGGCGTGGAGTTGCAGGTCGGCGACGGTCTCGATCGCGATGGCGCTTGAGGTCACGACGACGGCGAGCATGTCGAGCAGGCCGAAGGGCGCGCCGCCCCGGGTCACCACGGTATAGACCGGCAGGCAGCCGAGGAAGACCTGCACGGTCGGGAACAGGTGGATGCCGGCGAAATCGGCGAGAATTGCCGCCTTGCCCGCCCGCTGGCGAACCAGGGGATAGCGCCAGTCCTCGTGGCCCATGCCGCCCCAGTGAACGGCCCAGTTCCCGGTCAGCCGGATCGCCCACAGGAAGACGAGCAGGGTGACGCAGAGCGCGCGCCAGGGATCGATGGCGGCGGCCTCGATGGCGCCCCCGCCCGTGCCGAACCAGTAGAGTGCGAGGAGGGGCGGGATCACGCTCCAATAGGGGTCATAGGTGCTGGAATTGCCGTAAAGCCGGCTGAAGCCGAAGATCGCCACGGTCGCCACCACATCGGCGGCGAGGGCGTCCCAGGGGGCGGGCAGACCGCCGAGGTAAAGGACGGCGCCACCCGCCGCGAGGCTGACGCCATAGGCGATGATGATGGCCGAATAGTCGGCCGGCTTTGCCGCCATGCGCAAGTCCCCCCCCTCGTCGTTGATCGACGTTTCTTTCGTGGGGGCAAGTCTAGACGCGGGCGGTCAGGCTGAATAGACCGGGGCCCCTTCTTCTCGCGCCAGAATGGCGGCAGCGTCGACGGCGCGGATCGGCCGGCCCGCCGTCACCTCGCCCCGCGCGAGAAGGTCGAGATAGCGGGCGCAGCAGACCCGCAGGAACGAGGTGAAATTGCCGAGGTCGTGGCCGGCGTCGGCCGCCTCGTGCCAGAGCCGGGTGATGAGCTGGTTGACGCTGAGCCCGTCGTGGCCGGCGATCCGGGACAGCACCCGCCAGAAATAATCCTCGAGGCGGATGCTGGTCACCATGCCGTCGATGCGCAGCGATTTGGCGCGGCTGGACCACAGCGACGGATCGGCGCCGATGAAGAGTTTGCACATGGCGAGGCCTCCCCTTTTCGCCAAAGGCTACGCCTGCCGCCGCGCCGGGGCCATGGCTATTCGGCGGCGGCGCGGGCGGCCCCCCGGTTCAGCAGCGCCATGAACTGGGCGAGCCAGGCGGGATGGGCGGGCCAGGCCGGGGCGGTGACCAGATTGCCGTCGGTCACGGCGCCGTCGACCGGAATTTCGGCGAAGGTGCCGCCGGCCAGCCGGACTTCCGGCGCGCAGGCGGGATAGGCCGACAGCGTCCGCCCCTTGAGGACACCGGCGGCGGCGAGCAGCTGCGGCCCGTGGCAGATGGCGGCGACCGGTTTGCCCGCCTCGAAGAAATGGCGAACCATGGCCAGCACGGCGGCATCGAGGCGCAGATATTCCGGCGCCCGGCCGCCGGGCACCACCAGCGCGTCGTAAAGCGCCGGATCGACCTCGGCGAAAGTGGCGTTCAGCACGAATTTGTGCCCGGGCTTCTCCGAATAGGTCTGGTCGCCCTCGAAATCATGGATCGCGGTCGCGACCTTGTCGCCCGCCGCCTTGCCCGGGCAGACGGCATCGACCGCGTGGCCGCAGGCCTGCAAGGCCTGGAAGGGCACCATGGTTTCGTAATCCTCGGTGAAGTCACCGATAATCATCAGGATCTTGCTGGCCATGCTCGTTTCCTCCGTTCACCCGTTTGTTGGCGGCATGATAGGAGGCTTTGGCCCGGCCCGGGTATTAGGGGCCTACTACGCCCTCAGAGCCTGTTTGGAAACCCCGGGCGGGTCGATCCGGCGGATCTTTCCGCGCCCCGCGGCGTCGCCGATCTTGCCGATATCACACGATATCGGCGGCGACCGCCTCCTTGCGGGACACGAAAATCTCTCGCCGGCTCTCAGCCGCCGGATTTCCAAACAGGCTCTCAGCGGAAGAAGGCGCGGCCGGCGGCCCACATCAGGACCAGGGTGATGACGGTCGCGACATAGCCCGGGCCCGTGTCCATCACCCCCAGCACCTGCCCGAGGGAACCCGCGACATCGACGGAAGACATGAGTTCGAACATGGCGGGCTACCTCTCCTTCTCGGGCTTCACCGTGGGGGCGAATGTCACCGTTATGGTTTTTTATCACTGACATTTCGTCAGCCCAAGAAAAATTCCAACCGCAGTTCGCGGTTGCGGGGCAAATTCCATTTTCGGCGAAGCGGCGAAGACCCGGCGAAAAAAGCCCCTTCCCTCGGCGCCATCGCCCGCTACCCTGCACGGCGACAAGACGAGGCGAGAATGACCGGCGGCACCGAAGACCTTCTGACCGACCGGCGGCTGCTGCGCCGCCGCCTGACCCGCTGGCGCGTGCTGGCGCTGCTGGCCTTGCTCGCCCTCGGCGCCTATGCCCTGCCCGGCGTCTTCGACGGCAGCCTGCGGCCCCATATCGCCCGGGTGACGGTGGAAGGCGTGATCGTCTCCAGCGACAAGGCGATCGCCCTCATCGACCGGCTGGCGGATGACGACAGCGTGCAGGCGGTGATCGTCGCGATCGACAGTCCGGGCGGCACCACCGTGGGGGGCGAGGCGCTGTATCAGGCGCTGCGCCGGCTTTCCGCGAAAAAACCCGTGGTCGCCTCGATCCGCACCCTCGGCACCTCCGCCGCCTATCTGATCGCGACGGCGGGCGACCGGATCTATGCTTATGAAACCTCGCTCACGGGTTCGATCGGCGTCCTCATCCAGGCGCCCGAATTCTCCAAGCTGATGGCCGAGATCGGCATCGGCGTGAACGAGGTGAAATCGGCGCCGCTCAAGGCCTCGCCCTCGCCCTTCGAGGCGATGTCGCCGGAGGCGCGGGCGGCGCTGCAATCGGTGATCGACGACAGTTTCGCCTGGTTCCGCGCCATCGTCGGCGAACGCCGGGGCCTTGCCGGCGACGGTCTGGCCCTTGTGACCGATGGGCGCATCTTCACCGGCCGGCAGGCGCTGGCGCTGAAACTGGTCGATGCCCTCGGGGCGGAGCCGGAGATCAAGGTCTGGCTGGCCGAGGCCAAGGGGCTTCCCGCCGACCTGCCGATCATCGACGTCGAGGTGGACGGTAGCCCCCTGTCGGCCGTGCTGAGCGGAAAAGCCTTTGTGCCTAAATGGCTTACCCTTGACGGCTTGACTTCGGTTTGGCACCCTCGCCTCGACTGACGGCAGATTGGCGAGGGATGCACGGGCCATGATCAAGTCTGAACTGATCCTGCGCCTCGCCGCCGCGAACCCCCATCTCTATCAGCGCGACGTCGAACGCATCGTCTCCACCATCTTCCAGGAAGTGGCCGATGCCCTGGCGCGCGGCGACCGGGTGGAGATCCGGGGCTTTGGCGCCTTTTCGGTGAAAAGCCGGCCGGCCCGCACCGGCCGCAACCCGCGCACCGGCGAGGCGGTCGAGGTGTCCGAGAAATTCGTGCCCTTCTTCAAGACCGGCAAGGAATTGCGCGAGCGCCTGAATGTCGACGACGAGCCGGCGCCGGCCAAGAAAAAGGCCGCCAAGGCTTGATCGACCCCCGGAAATCCGCCATGGGGGAGCCATCATGAAACTGCGCACCCTGCTCATCACCCTGCCGGTCATCGTCGTGCTGGTCGCCCTCGCGGTCGCCAATCGCGCGCCCGTGGTGCTGTCGCTCGACCCCTTCGGCGGGGCGACGCCGGCCTATGCCGTGCAGATGCCGCTGTTCCTCGCCCTGTTCGCCGCGCTGGTGCTGGGCATCCTGATCGGCGGCGGTGTCGCCTGGGCTTCGGGCTGGCGCCGACGCCGGCTGCTGACCCGCCGCTACAAGGTCCTGCAGCGCGAGGCCGAGTCGGCCAAGCCCCAGCCGAGCGGCCCCGTCG
>NZ_JBAQRT010000021.1:0-5082 GCF_049306435.1 Zavarzinia sp. | reverse complement strand
ATTGCGACCTTCTGGCCACCCGCCGGCTCGATACCCTGTCGGGCGGGGAGCGGATGCGGGCGTTGCTCGCCCGGGCGCTGGCGGTCGAGGCCGAGATGCTGCTGGCGGACGAGCCGGTCGCCGCCCTCGATCCCTATCACCAGCTTCACACCATGGAATTGCTGCGCGAGGCGGTGGCGCGGGGCGCCGGGGTCGTCGTCGTCCTGCACGACCTGACGCTGGCGGCGCGTTTCTGCGACCGGCTGGTGCTGCTCTCGGGCGGGCGGGTGATGGCCGCGGGCCTGCCGCGCGACGTGCTGTCGGACGATAATCTCGCCGCCGCCTATCACATCCGCGCCCTCCACGGCGAGGTCGAGGGCACGGCCTTCACCCTGCCCTGGCAGCGGATCGACCCCGCCTGATCTTACGGAAAACCCGAAGATTGCTTCCTGCCGCCGCGCGGTGGACGATCAACGGCGGCACCCCTATGGTGCCTGTAGTGTTCCAGGAGACCATGGCATGAAGACCAAAGCCGTTCTGACCGTCGAAGATGTCGATACCATCCTGAAAGGGGCGCGGGCGGAAGCCCTGGCCAACAATTGGGCGGTGACCATCGCGGTGGTGGACGACGGCGGCCATCCCCTCGGCATGATCCGTCTCGACGGTTGCCCGCAGATGAGCGCCTATATCGGCACCGAAAAGGCCCGCACCGCCGCCCTCGGCCGGCGCGAGAGCAAGATTTTCGAGGACATGGTCAACGGCGGCCGCATGTCCTTCCTCTCGGCGCCCGTCCTGCAGGGCCTCCTTGAAGGCGGCGTGCCGGTGATCGTCGATGGCGACGTGATCGGCGCGGTCGGTGTCTCGGGCGTCAAGTCGATCGAGGATGCCCAGATCGCCAAGGCCGGCATCGCCGCCCTGCTCGGCTGACCCTGACCCTCCGGAGGCCGCGCCCATGACGTCCCGCATCACCCGCCACCGCCTGCAGGTCTCCGCCGATCTCGCCGCCTTCATCGAGGACGAGGCGCTGCCCGGCACCGGGATCGAGGCGGCCGATTTCTGGGCCGGCTTCGATGCCATGGCCCATGATCTCGCGCCCAAGAACCGCAGCCTGCTCGCCATCCGCGACGAGATGCAGGCCAAGATCGACGCCTGGCACAGGAAGAACGGCGTCGGCGATCCCGCCGCCTATCGCGCCTTCCTCCGCGATATCGGCTATCTCGTGCCGGTGCCCGACAGTGTCGCCATCGACACCAGCGGCATCGACAGCGAAATCGCCGAACAGGCGGGGCCGCAGCTCGTCGTGCCGGTGATGAACGCGCGCTATGCCCTCAACGCCGCCAACGCGCGCTGGGGCAGCCTTTACGACGCGCTCTATGGCACCGATGCGATCCCGGAAAGCGACGGGGCGGAAAAAGCCGGCGGCTATAATCCGGTGCGGGGTGCGAGGGTGATCGCCTTCGCCCGCGACATGCTCGACCGGGCGGCGCCGCTCGCCACCGGCTCCCATGCTTCGGCGACCGCCTATAAGGTCGAGGGCGGGCGCCTGTCGGTCGCGCTCGGCACCGGGCTGACCACGCTTGCCGACAGCAAGGCCTTCGTCGGTTACACCGGCGATCCGGCCGCGCCGACCTCGGTGCTGATCCGCCACAACGGGCTGCATCTCGAACTCCAGTTCGACAAGACCCACCCGATCGGCGCGAGCGATCCCGCCGGGATCAAGGATGTGCTGACCGAAGCCGCCCTGACCACGATCATGGATTGCGAGGATTCGGTCGCCGCCGTCGATGCCGAGGACAAGGTGGTGGTCTATCGCCACTGGCTCGGCCTGATGACGGGCACGCTGACCGAGGAAGTGGCGAAGGGCGGCAAGAGTTTCATCCGTGCCATGAACCCCGACCGGACCTATGTGACGCCCACGGGCGGCACCCTGACCCTGCCGGGCCGTTCGCTGATGTTCATTCGCAACGTCGGCCATCTGATGACCAATCCGGCGATCCTGCTCGCCGACGGCAGCGAGATTCCGGAAGGCCTGATGGATGCGGCGATCACGGTGCTGATCGCCAAGCACGACCTGAGCGGGGCCGGCAAGTTCCGCAACTCCCGCGCCGGCTCGGTCTATATCGTGAAGCCGAAGATGCATGGCCCGGCGGAAGTCGCCTTCGCCGACGAGCTGTTCGCCCGGGCCGAGGATATCGCGGGCCTGCCGCGTTACACAGTGAAGCTCGGCATCATGGACGAGGAGCGCCGCACGACCCTGAACCTCAAGGCCTGTATCGCCGCGGCGAAACACCGGGTCGCCTTCATCAACACCGGCTTCCTCGACAGGACGGGCGACGAGATCCACACCTCGATGGAGGCGGGGCCGATGGTGCGGAAGGGCGCCATGAAGTCGGCCGCCTGGATTTCGGCCTATGAGAAGAACAATGTCCTGACCGGGCTCGCCTGCGGCCTGCGGGGCAAGGCGCAGATCGGCAAGGGCATGTGGGCCATGCCCGACCTGATGGCCGAGATGCTGAAGCAGAAGATCGCCCATCCGAAGGCCGGCGCCAATACCGCCTGGGTGCCGTCGCCGACCGCCGCGACCCTCCATGCCCTCCATTACCACGAGGTCGATGTCGCGGCCGTGCAGAAGGCCATGGAAGGGCAGAGCGCGGATCTGACGGCCGAGTTGCTGACCATCCCGGTCGCCACGGACACCAACTGGTCCCCGGCCGAGGTCCAGGCGGAGCTGGACAACAATGCCCAGGGCATCCTCGGCTATGTCGTCCGCTGGATCGACCAGGGCGTCGGCTGTTCCAAGGTGCCGGATATCAACGACATCGGCCTGATGGAAGACCGCGCGACCTTGCGCATCTCGTCCCAGCACATGGCCAACTGGCTGCATCACGGCATCGTGACCGAGGCGCAGGTGACGGAAACCTTCCGCCGCATGGCCGCCATCGTCGACGCGCAGAATGCCGGCGATCCGCTCTACAAGCCGATGGCGCCGGGCTTCGACGGCGTCGCCTACCGGGCGGCCAGCGATCTCGTCTTCAAGGGGCGCGAGCAGCCGTCCGGCTATACCGAGCCGCTGCTGCACCGCTGGCGTCAGGTCGCCAAGGCGGGCTGATGGCCCCGCTCTGATGGCGCGGCCGTGACAGGCCGCGCCGGTTCAGGACCTGGGGGGCGCGGTTTCCGTGTCGGGTTTCGCCGGGGTCTTCTTGTGGTCGCCGATGATGCCCTTGGCGGGGCAGACGGAGAAGACCGGGCAGCGCTTGCAGGTCACGGCCATGGCGACGGGACACAAGGTCATGGTGGGTCTTCCTTCTGGAAAGATCGGACGTTCGATCACGCTATATCGGATTTGGTGATCGCGGAACGGGAGTTTGATTCTCTTTTCGTCCGCGATCACCGGCCAAAAGGCGGGCTCGCCCGGATCGGTCAGCGAACCGCCGGGCTTTTCGCCAGATAATCGAGGGCGACCTCCGTGTCCGCCTCGTCCGCAGGATCATAGCCCGGTAGCAGGAAGCGCCAGCTGCCGCCCAGCAGCATCCGGGCCGAGGGGATCAGGTTCCGGCGCGAGGCCTTGCGCCATTCGGCGAAGAAGCCCGGCTTGATCGCGAGGCCGGGGTCCTGCTTCATCAGGTAGCGGGTGGATTCGATCCAGTACCAGGTGAGAAAAGGAATGATGAAGCCGAGGACCAGCAGGCGGCTGGTCAGGGGCGCCCCGGTCAGGTGCCTGTAGAGATCGAAGGCGACGGCGCGGTGCTCGACTTCCTCGGCGCCGTGCCAGCGCAGCAGGTCCATCATGGCGGGGTCCACCGGCAGCTTCGGCAACTCCTCGTTCTCGAGGATGAAACGTCCGAGGATACAGGTGAAATGCTCCCCCGCCGCGATGATGCCGACGCGGGTGCCCAGCCACCAGCGGGCGAGGCGCTTGCCCGTGGGCAGTAGGCCGAAGATCCGCGAAGGATCGCCGAGCAGGGTATCGATCAGCCGCTGGGTACGGGCGACGCCGCCGCGAATATCCATGCCGTGCTTCAGGAAATGCTCGATCAGGGGCTTGTGGGCGCTGCCGTGGATCGCTTCCTGGCGCATGAAGGCGATGACGTCCTCGCGCACACGCTCGTCGGTGATGTGGGGCAGGGCTTCCTTGAACACCTGGCAGAACCAGACCTCGACGATCGGCAGCAGGATATGGGTCGAATTGGTCAGGTGGGAGACGAAGGCTTCCCCTTCGATCCACTGGGGTCTGGTCCCGCTCCAGTCGAAGGCGACCTTGCGCGGGGTGATCTTGTGACGGGTCACGGCGGGTCTCCTACTTCGGCATCAGGTCGGCGCCGGCGATGCGGCGCATCAGGCCGGGCGAGACGCGGCCGAGAAGATTGCCGATCACGGCTTCGAGACCAACGAGGGCGACCGGCTCGTTCTTCAGGACGGCGGCGACGATCTGCGCCGCCACCGTTTCGGCGGTCAGGGCGCGGCGGGCATAGAGGCGGGAGGCGGCGGCGCGCTTGCGACCTTCCGCCTCGGCGCTCACGCCGACGAAAGTGGTGCGGTCGGTGATGCCGGTGTCGATGATGCCGGGGCAGATCGCCGAGACGCCGATGCCGTCGTCGGCCAGTTCGGCACGCAAGCAGGTCGTCATCATCAGGACGGCGGATTTGGTGGCGGCATAGGCCGACAGGCCGCGCGCCGGCATGAAGGCGGCGGCCGAGGCGACATTGACGATATGACCGCCGGAATGCCGCGCCGCCATCCGCCCGCCGAACAGACGCGCGCCATGGATGACACCCCAGAGGTTCACGTCGAGCACGCGGCGCCAGTCCTCGACGCTGGTGTCGAGGAAATCGCCGGCCATGCCGATGCCGGCGTTGTTGACGACGATGTCGACCCCGCCGAGCGTCTCCTCGGTCCAGTCGGCGAGGGCGGTCATGGCGCCCGCGTCGGCGACATCGACCTTGCGGGCATGGGCCTCGACGCCAACCAGCCGGGCGAGGGTCGCGGTGCGTTCCGCCGCCGCCTCGTCGATATCGGTCGCGATGATGTCGGCGCCCTTCTCGGCGAGGGCGATCGCCGTTGCCCGGCCGATGCCGCTGCCGGCCCCGGTGATCAGGGCGAGGC
>NZ_JBAQRT010000020.1:0-1598 GCF_049306435.1 Zavarzinia sp. | reverse complement strand
CCGCGGCCCCGGCCTTCGACCCGGACAAGCTGACGCCGGGCGAGATCGATGTTCTGCAAAATCTGTCCCGGCGCCGCCAGGAAATCGAGGAGCGGGCCCGCGAACTCGACAGCCGCGAGGCCCTGGTGGCCGCGGCCGAGGCCCGGGTCGACAGGAAGCTGGCGGATATCAAGGCGATCGAGGAAAAGATCAGCGCGGCGCGATCGGCGCAGTCGGCGGAACAGGACCAGCAGATGGCCCGGCTGGTGAAGGTCTATGAGACCATGAAGCCGGGAGACGCGGCGATCATCTTCAACACGCTGGATTTCGCCGTGCTGATCGAAGTCGCCAGTCGTATGAAGGAAGCCAAGATTGCCCCCGTCCTCGCGGCGATGGATCCCGAGGCGGCAAAGGCATTGACGGTCGCGTTGGCGACCCGGCGGACCAGCCCGCCGGCGGACGCCTCGACCACGGGGAGCGGCGGGTAGGAACCATGGGCAAAGCATCGATGAATTTCGAAGAACGGCTGGCGGCGCTCTCGGCTTCGACCGGCGGCATGGTCCCCGTGGGCGAGATCGGGCGCATCGTCGCGGCGCTTCTCGAAAGCTGGGACGGCGAGCGGCCGCAGGCTGAAACCGCGCCGCCACTGGCGCCGGCCGCCACGGCGACAGCCGGCGCGGTCGAAGGCGAGACGGCCCGGGAGCTGGAAAACCTGCTGGCGGTCATTCACCAGACCCGGACGGAAATCGCCGCCATCAGGCCCGATGAAATCGCCCGGGAGCGCATTCCCCACGCCAACGACCAGCTACGTTCGGTGGTCGACGCGACGGAACACGCGACGGGTGTCTTCCTCGATATCGCGGAAGAACTGGAAGCCCTGGCCGAAACATTCGGCGGCGCCGGCATCAACGAGATTCACTCGATCACGACCCGGATTTACGAAGCCTCGAATTTCCAGGACATCACCGGCCAGCGCATCGCCAAGGTGACCGAGACCCTCGGCGTCATCGAGGAACGGCTGAGCCGGCTCATCGAAATGACGGGCGGCCTTGTCCATAAGGCGCCGGAGGCGCCGTCCTCCACAGCGACCACGGATGATATCAAACTCCTCAATGGGCCGCAGTTGCCCGCCGTCGCAGCGAGCCAGGATGACATCGACCGGCTGTTCGCCTCGATCTGAACGAATGCACCGGGCCCTGCTGGCCGGATTTCTGCTGCTGGGCCTCAGCCGTCCTCTGATGGCGGCTGATGGCGCGGCCGTGGGCGTGCGCGGTTGGGATCACGGCGATTACGGACGGCTGGTTTTCGATCTGACCGCCGGCATCGATGCCAAGGCCACGATCGAGGGGCAGGACCTCGTCATCACTTTTTCGGGTCCGGTCACCCTCGATGCCGCGCCGGCGCTACGCCATCTGGCGCGGCTGGCCGGCGGGGCGACGCCGGGGGCCGATGGCCGGACCTTGCGCATCAGGCTGGTCAAGCCCGTTACCCTCGTACCCCAGCGCTATCAGGACAAGCTGGTCCTCGACCTGAAGCCGCCACCGAAGGCCCCCGTCTCCGCCGAGCCGCCCCCCGCGCCACCCCCCACCGTGGCGGCCGTGACCCCGCCGCCACCGGCC
>NZ_JBAQRT010000019.1:0-14752 GCF_049306435.1 Zavarzinia sp. | reverse complement strand
AGGCCAGCCGCCAGCGCGGCGGCGATCTCCGCCCGCGACGCCCGGCAGGCGGTCAGGCCGAACAGGCTGTCGACGGCATCGGCCCGGTGGCGGCGCGCGGTTTCGATCGCGGTCTCGCGCAGCGATGGTGAAATCAGACCGCGCCCCACCAGCAGATCGCCGCCCGGTCCGGCCAGGGTCGCGGCGAAGTCCCGATGCCCCGGGCCTTCTTTTTCATTCTGTCGCGGTGACACGGGTCAGATCGCGGCTTCCCGCCGTCGATGCCGCTGTCGTCGCCAGGTCAGAATTGCCGCCGCCAGGCCGATCAGGCCCGCCGTCACGCCGCCGGAAATCGCCATTGCCCACCCCGAACCCCGCATCGATCGATGGCCACCGCCGTCGATCCTCCTACAGCTGCATAGAATAGTATGATACGACTTGGCTTTGAAAAGCCGAAAAGCCGTGGGGAGCGGGCATGGAGGCGATGCCGCGCCGGATTCTGGTGGTCGAGGATGACGTGGCCCTGCGCGAGGAATTGGTGCAGGGGCTGGCGGCCTCGGGCTTCGCCGCCTCGGGCCTTGGCGATGGCGAAAGCGCGGCACTGGCCGCCAGCGCGATGACCCCCGACGCCATGCTGCTCGATATCGAGATGCCCATCCTCGACGGTCTTCGCCTCGCCCAGGAGATGCAGGCGCTGCAGCCTCGCACCCGGCTCGTCATCATGAGCGGCCATGGCTATTCCCGCCGGGCCGCCCGTGATCTGCTGGGGCCGGAAATCGCCATCCTGCGCAAGCCCTTCGCCCTCGACGACCTGCTGGCCAGCCTGCGCTGAGCCGGTCAGAAGCGCAGCCACAGGCCGAGCACGGCGCCCAGTTCCACCGGCACATCGGCCCCGGCATAGGTGTAGATGACGCCGGTCTGCACCGAGACGCCATCGCCCAGATCGGTCACGGTCGAAGGCTGGATCTGGTGCTTGCGCTGGTGCGGGCCGCCCAGCGGCCAGGTGTTGAACAATTGAACCAGCACGAGATCGCCGCCATCGACGCGGAAACCCAGGGTGGCGTCATTCTCGATATGGCTGCCGTCCATGCCCTCGGGCACCCGGGGCGCCCATTCGAGCACGGTAAAGCCCGTCACCTCGTGATGCTCGCCGAAGGGATTGTCGAAGGCGAAATCGAAACCATGACCCCAGAGGAAACGGAGCTCCCCCTCGATCTCGCCCTGGCCGAGCAGACTGCCCCGCTCCCGGCTCGCCAGCGGCAGGCGGATCAGGGGCTGGACCGAGACGACGTCCGGCCCGTCCGCCAGCAGGCGCTGGCGAAGGCCAAGGCTGAGGGTGGACAGGCCCTCGGCTCGGACATAGGGCGTCTCGAAACGGGTCCAGGTGGGTTGCAGGATCAGGGTCCTGGTCTCGTCGAGACCATATTGGACATAGGTCGAAACCTCGACCTTGCGGCTGCTGTCGGCGGGACGGGTGGCGCCCGCCTTGTCGAAAGTCTGGCCGGCGTTCTTCAGGGTGAAGCTGGTGATGGCCAGGACCTCGCCCGGCGTCTCGGTCCAGGCGGCGTCGGCGGGGAGGGGCGCGGCCAGCGCCGCGCCGAGAAGCAGGGCTGAGGTCCCCGCCTTCACGCGGCCGAGCGCAGCGCCAGCCAGTCGGCGGCGATGGTCCAGGTGGTCACGGGGGCCTTCGATCCGGCGAAGACGCCGGCATGGCCGCCCGGGGCTTCGGCGAACTGCTTGTCGGCGGCGGGCACCACCTCCATCACCTTGCGCGCGGCGTCGAGCGTGACGATCTGGTCGGTCTTGCCGGCGATGGCGAGATAGGGGCAGGTGATGGCCGAGAAATCGCTGGTCACGCCGTCCGCCAGTTCGATCCGGCCCTTGGCCAGGGCATTGTCGAGGCCGACGCGGACGACGAAATCCTTCACGATGCCGCCCGGATAGGCGTGCATGTCGTTGAACCATTTCGCCACGGTGCGGTTTTCCCGCAGATATTCGCGGTCCCACAGGTTCATCAGCAGATCGACGTAACCCTGGATGACACCGACGGGGTTGGACAGTTTGAAGATGTTGCTGGCCATCCAGCCGGGCATCATCAGACGCCGCGCGCTGATCTTGTCGAGGCGGAACGGGGTGAGGCGGCGAATGAGCCGGATCGGCACCTGCATCGCCTCGACGAGGCCGCCGGCCATGCCGACCGCCCGGGAATCGATCGGCGCGGCGATGGTCACGATGTTGCGGATGCCGGCATCGGCGGCCCAGCCCTGATAGACGAGGCTGAACAGCCCGCCCATGCAATAGCCGAGCAGCGACAGGTCGCGCCCGCCGTGATGCGCGCGTAAGGCCGCGATGGCATCGGGCAGCATCCGCGCGGCATAATCGGCGAGGCCATAGTCGGCATGGCGCGCCTTGGGCGAGCCGAAGTCGACCAGATAGACCTTGAAGCCCTTGGCCAGCAGGAATTTCACCAGCGAGCGGTTGGGCAGAAGATCGAAATTCAGCGGGTCCGCCGCCAGCGGCGGCACCAGCAGGACGGGAATGGCGTGGCGCGCGGTCGCGACCGGCATGGTCTCGCCGCCGACCTCGATCGAGGTTTCCTTCAGCGGCGGGTAATAGCGCAGGGTCATCAGGCCGTTGCGCACGACGACGTCAAAGGGCGTCTGTTCCGAGACGTCGAAATTCTCGGCGAAGAGCGTCGTCTCGACGGCGTTGCTGATCCACTGCACCGCCCGCTCGCCCGCGAAACTCGAAAAACGCACCATCCGGTCCAGCACCATGCCTTGCCACCTCGGCCAGAAACGCGGGTCCCGCCCCGCCGCGTGTTCCCACAAGCCACTGAACAATCTCGGATTATAGCGCGTCCTCGTGCTTTGCAAGGCTCGTCCCACCCATATAGGGGATCACGCGCGGCCGGCGACCGCCGATCCTCCCCCAAAAGAGGGAGGGGACACATGCGCGAAGACATCGAGTTCAGGACGGAAGACGGCGTCACCCTGAGAGGCTGGTTCTATCCCGCGCGGGGTGTCGCGGGACCCGCCCCCACGGTCGTCATGGCCCATGGCTTCTCGGCGGTGCGCGAGATGCATCTCGACGATTTCGCCGAGTATTTCTCGCAGCGGGGCATCGCCTGTCTGGTCTATGACCACCGCAACCTCGGCGCGAGCGACGGGGCGCCGCGCGGCCATGTCGATCCGGTGGCCCAGATCAGGGGCTATCGCGACGCCATCAGTCACGCCGAGACCCTGGCGGGCGTCGATCCGGCGCGCATCGGCATCTGGGGCTCGTCCTATTCAGGCGGGCATGTTCTCGTCGTCGCGGCGATCGACCGGCGGGTGAAGGCGGTCGTCGCGCAGGTGCCGCTGGTCGGCGGGCTGGAATCCGCACGGCGGCTGATCCGGGGCGATTACTGGGCCGGGCTCAGGGCGAATTTCGACGCCGACCGCCGGGCGCGGCTGAAGGGCGCGGCCCCCGCCATGATGCCCGTCGTCGATGGCGACAACGGCCCCTGCGCGCTGCCCACGCCCGATAGCTGGGCCTTCTTCGAGAAACACCGCCTCAGCCACCCGGACACCAGCTGGGTGAATGCGGTCACCCTTGAATCCGTCGAATTGTTCACCGAATACGAACCCTGGCCCCATATCCCCCGCATCGGCCCGACGCCGCTGATGATGGTGGTCGCGCGGGACGATCATCTGACACCGGCGGACATGACCCTGGCCGCCTATGAGACCGCGTTGGAGCCGAAATCCCTGCTTGTCCTGCCCTGCGGTCATTTCGATGCCTATACGGGGGCGATGTTCGACCTCTCGGCTCCGACGCAGGCGAATTGGTTCAATCGTCACCTCTGAGCCGGGCCCGCAGGACCTCGATCCGGGCCAGCCGCGTTTTCAGCCGTGGCTGGGCCAGTTCGCTGACCCGCGCGATCAGCGCCTCGCCGATTGTCAGCAGGGCCGCGGCGGAATCCCACGTGCCTTCCATGCCGATCTCGGCCGCGAGGGTGAGACGGGCATGGGCGGCGGCCGGCGCGGTCAGGCTGTCGGTCATCAGGATGACCTCGGCGCCCTGTTCGGCGGCGATGGCGGCGAAACGCACCAGATCCGGCTGGTAACGCCGGATGTCATAGACGATGACGACGTCCTGGCGGCCGATGTCCGCCAGCCGGTCGGCCCAGGCCAGAGCCTGGGCGTCGGGCCGCAGCACGTTGCCCCTGATGATGTCGAGATGCAGCGCCATCAGATGGGCGAGGGTCTGGGTGAAGCGGCCGCCGACCAGCTGCAGCCGGCGCTTCGGATCGGCCAGCAGCCGCGCCGCCTTCTCGAAATCGGCGCGCGAGAGCTGGGCGAAGGTCGAGGCGACGTTTTCGGCCGCGCGGCTGGCGAAACGGTCGAGGAAGTCATGGACCCGCGCGCCCTTCGACATGGCGGTCAGCCGGTCGAGGGGGGAGGGCAGGTCCATGGCGACCTCGTGCTTCAGCGCGGCCTGAAAGGCGCCATAGCCGGGAAAGCCCAGCTTGGCGACCAGCCGCAGCACCGATTGCGGACTGACTCCGGCGCCCCGGGCGAAGGCGCCGATCGAGCCGAGCCCGGCCATGGGATAGGTCGCCGCCAGATGGCCGGCCGCCCTCGCTTCCCTCGGGGTCAGGTCCTCGCTCAGCGCCGCCAGCCGCGCCAATATGCTGTCGCCTTGTTCCGTCGTCATGCCGGCCCTGTTTCCGTCTGGATCATTCGTTCCAATATTGACTTCCAGCCTCGCCTTTGGAACGCTCGATCACAAGCACGAAGCGGCGTCAGACTGCTCGGCGACCAGGGAGTGAGAAACGGATGCAGCCAGGTGACGTCGCGTCCATCAGAGACGCCAAGGCGATCGTCGACGAGCGTGGTCTGACCCATGTGAAGGTCGGAGCTTTTGATGTCGATGGCATCATGCGCGGCAAATACATGTCGCGGGACAAGTTCTTCTCGGCCCTCGACAATGGTTTCGGCTTCTGCGACGTCGTGCTGGGCTGGGATTCCAACGATCAGCTCTACGACAATACGAGTTACACCGGCTGGCACACCGCCTATCCGGACGCGCCGGTGCGCGTGCTGCCCGAAACCTGCCGTCCGGTGCCGGGCGAGGGCGACATGCTGCTGTTCCTCGGCGAATTCGCCGAAAGGGCCGAGGCGGTCTGCCCGCGCGGTACCTTACGCCGTGTGCTGGCCCGGGCGGCCGACATGGGCGTGAAGGTGACGGCGGCGGCCGAATTCGAATTCTTCGTCTTCGACGAGACGCCGCATTCGGTGCGGGAAAAGCATTATCGCAACCTTCGCACCCTCAGCCCCGGCTTCTTCGGCTATTCCATGCTGCGCGCCGCGGCCCAGTCGGAATTCTGCGAAGGCCTGCTCGCGGCGTGCGAGGCGCTGCGCATCCCCATCGAGGGGCTGCACACCGAAACCGGGGCCGGCGTCCTCGAAGCCGCGATCACCTATGGGGATGCGCTCGAGGCCGCCGACCGGGCGGCCCTGTTCAAGACCTTCACCAAGATCTACGCCCAGCGCCGCGACCTGATGGCCACCTTCATGGCCAAATGGTCCCATGACTGGCCGGGCCAGTCCGGCCATCTCCATGTCTCGCTGCAGGGGCGGGACGGCAAGCCGCTGTTCCATGATCCGGGCAAGCCGCACAATATGTCCGACACGATGCGCTGGTTCGTCGGCGGCCAGCAGGCGCTGATGCCGGAATTCCTGGCCATGGTCGCCTGTACCGTAAACAGTTACACAAGGCTGATCCCGGGCTTCTGGGCGCCGACCGACGCGACCTGGGGGGTGGAGAACCGCACCTGCGCGCTGCGCGTCATTCCCGGCGGCCCGAAAAGCCAGCGGGTGGAATACCGGGTGGCGGCGGCCGACATCAATCCCTATATCGCCCTCGCCGCCGCCATCGGCTCCGGCCTCTGGGGGATCGAGCACCGGATCGAGCCGGATGCGCCCATCGTCGGGAATTCCTATGCCGTGAAACATGCCGCCAAACGCCGGCTGCCCCGCTCGCTGGGCGAGGCGGCGGCGAAGCTCGCCCGCTCGAAGCCGGCGCGGGCGCTGTTCGGCGATGCCTTCGTCGAGCATTACGCGGCGACCCGCGACTGGGAGGAGCGGGAAGCTCGCCGCGCGATCACCGACTGGCAGCTGGCCCGCTATTTCGAAATCATCTGAAGGAGATGGTCATGTTGAAGACCGTCAGTCCCGTCGACGGCCGCGTGCTGGTCGAACGACCCCTCGCCACCGGCGCGCGGATCGAAGCCGTGCTCGACGCCGCTCACGCGTCCGCGCCGCGCTGGGCCGCGACGCCTCTTGCCACGCGGCTGCGCGTCGTCTCCGCCCTCGTCGATCATCTGGTCGCGGCCGGGCCGCAGATCGCGCCCGAGATCACCTGGCAGATGGGACGGCCGATATCCCAGACCCCGGGCGAGGTCAGGGGGCTGGAAGAGCGGGCGCGCTACATGCTGGGCATCGCGGAAGAGGCGCTGGCGCCGGTCGATCCCGGGCCGAAGCCGGGCTTTTCCCGCGCGGTGAAGCGCGTGCCGCTCGGCATCGTCGCGGTGGTCGCGCCGTGGAATTATCCCTATCTCACGGCGATCAACGCCATCGTGCCCGCGCTCGCCGCCGGCAATGTGGTGATCCTGAAGCACAGCCATCAGACACCGCTGGTCGCCGACCGCTTCCAGGCGGCGGCCGATGCCGCCGGCCTGCCGCCGGGCGTGTTCCAGCATCTCGACCTGTCCCATGGCGATGCGGCGAAACTGATCGCCGACCGGCGCATCGCCCATGTCTGCTTCACCGGTTCAGTCTCCGGCGGCCATGCGGTGGTGCGGGCGCTGGACGGTGGCTTCGCCACGGCGGGGCTGGAGTTGGGCGGCAAGGACCCGGCCTATGTCCGGGCCGATGCCGATCTCGCCCATGCGATCGAGAATATCGCCGACGGCATCTTCTTCAACTCGGGCCAGAGCTGCTGCGGCATCGAACGGGTCTATGTCCACGCCAGCCTGTTCGACGCCTTCGTCGAAGGTGTCGTCGCCGTCGCCAGGGGCTACCGCCTCGGCGATCCGACCGACGCCACCACCACCCTCGGCCCCATGGTGCGGGCGAGCGCCGCCGATTTCGTCCGCGCCCAGGTCGCCGAAGCGGTGGCGCAGGGTGCCCGCGCCCTGATCGATCCCAGGGCTTTCGCCGCCGACCGGCCGGGCACGCCCTATCTCGCGCCGCAGGTCCTCGTCGATGTCGATCACACCATGCGGGTGATGACCGAGGAGACCTTCGGCCCGGTCGCCGGGATCATGAAGGTCTCGTCCGACGAAGAAGCCATCACCCTGATGAACGACAGTCCCTACGGCCTGACCGCCGCGATTTGGACCATGGACGCGGGCGCGGCCGAGGCGATCGGCGATCGGCTGGAAACCGGCACCGTCTTCATGAACCGCTGCGATTACCTCGACCCCGCCCTGGCCTGGACCGGGGTGAAGGACACGGGGCGCGGCGCCACCCTGTCCCGTGTCGGTTATGAACATCTGACCCGGCCGAAAAGTTTCCACCTGCGCACCGCCCTGTGAAGGACGACCGATCATGACCGCCCCCCTGAAAGGCGCCTGGAATTATCCGACCCGCATCCTCGCCGGGCCCGGGCGCATCGCCGAACTCGCCGATGCCTGCCGGGGTGCCGGCATCACCAGACCCTTCTTCGTCACCGACAAGGGGCTGGAGACCAGCGCCATCGCCGCCCGGGCGATGGAAGTGCTGCGCGCCGGCGGCCTCGCCCCCGGCTTCTATGCCGATATCCGCTCCAACCCGATCGAGGAAAATCTCGATGGCGGCCTCGCCCTCTACCGGGCCGGCGGGCATGACGGCGTCGTCGCCTTCGGCGGCGGCTCCGCCCTCGACATCGCCAAGCTGATCGCCTTCATGTCGGGACAGAGCCGGCCGGTGTGGGATTTCGAGGATGTGGGCGACTGGTGGACGCGGGCCGATCCCGCCGGCATCGCCCCCGTCATCGCCGTGCCCACGACCGCCGGCACCGGCTCGGAAGTCGGGCGGGCCGGGGTCATCACCGATGGCCGGGCCGGGGTGAAGAAGATCATCTTCCACCCCAAGATGCTGCCCGTCCTCGTCATCGAGGATCCGGAGCTGACCATCGGCCTGCCGCCCCATATCACCGCCTGGACCGGGCTCGACGCCTTCACCCATTGTTTCGAGGCCTATTGCGCGCCGGGCTTCCACCCGATGGCGGACGGCATCGCCCTCGAGGGGATGCGCATCGTCAAGGCGTATCTGCCGCGCGCCTTCGCCACCGGCGGCGATATCGAGGCAAGGGGCCAGATGCTGGCCGCCGCCACCATGGGCGCGACCGCCTTCCAGAAGGGCCTGGGCGCCACCCATTCCATCGCCCATCCCCTCGGCGTCGTCTACGACACGCCCCATGGCCTCGCCAACGCGGTGCTGCTGCCCTATGTGATGATGTTCAACCGCCCGGCGATCGAGGCGCGAATGCCCCTGCTCGGTCGGGTGCTCGACCTGCGCCGGGCGGATTTCGACGGCGTCCTCGACTGGCTGCTCGGCTTCCGCCGTCAGCTCGGCATTCCTGCCATGCTCGGTGACCTTCAGGTCGGCCTCGACCGGGCGGGCGAGATCGGCATCATGGCGGAACACGACCCCTCGACCGGCACCAATCCACGCCCGGCCAAGGCGGCGGACATGGAGAAGATCTTCCGGGCGGCGGTGACGGGCGACCTCGCCGCCGCCTCAGGCTGACGAAAGGGCAAGCCATGGCGGTATCGGCGCTGCGCCTCCTGGTGGTCGAAGGCAATACGGCGGAGGGGCGCGCAAGGGCCATCGCTTCCGGCGGCAACGCGGCGGGCGAGTCTTACGCCGGGGTGCTACGCGCCCTCGCGCCCGATGCCACGGTCGACATCTGCTATCCGGCCGATCCGGGCGCCAATCTGCCGGGGGAATCCGAACTCGCGAGTTATGACGGCATCGCCATCACCGGCTCCGCCCTCAATGTCTATGACGGTGGGCCCACGATCGAGCCGCAGGTCGATCTGGTCCGCGCCGGTTTTCGCGCGGGCACGCCCATGTTCGGCTCGTGCTGGGGCCTGCAGGTGGCGACGGTGGCGGCCGGCGGCTCCGTCCGCGCCAATCCGAAGGGCCGGGAAATCGGCATCGCCCGCAAGATCCTGGTGAACGAGACCGGCGCCCGCCACCCGCTGCTGGCCGGGCGGCCGGCGGTCTATGACGCGCTCTGCGTCCATCTCGACGAGGTGGAGATACAGCCCCCCGGCATGACCGTCCTCGCCGGCAACGCGCTCAGCGATGTTCAGGCGGCCGAGATCCGTCATGGCGGCGGCATCTTCTGGGGCGTGCAGTACCACCCGGAATATTCGTTCGGCGAGATGGCGGCGGTGCTGCGCCGCTATGGCCCGCCCATGGTCGCGGGCGGCTTCGTGCGCGACCGGGCCGAGCTCGACGCCGTGATCGCCCTCTACGACGGGCTGGAAGCCGATCCTTCGGACAGCACCCTCGCCTGGCGCCTCGGCGTCGACGGCGACGTGCTGGACAAGGCCCGGCGCTGGCGCGATATCGCCAACTGGATCGAACATCTGGTGCGGCCGGTGAAGGCCGGCCGTTAGGGCCATGGTAGATCCCTTGTCGTCACTCCGGCGAAGGCCGGAGTCTCGCGACGAAAAAGGTGCCTCACTCGTCCAAAGGCTCCGGCCTTCGCCGGAGCGACGAGGACAGGGGGCCATGCCCCCCGCTAGGGTGCCGCATGTGCGAAGGTCGCCTTCCATGGCCCGCCGTAACCTGTCTATGATCGGGGTGGTGCAGCTTCTTTGGGGATGACGGGGTTATGCGCAAGTCGGATGTGGTGGTTCTCGGTGCCGGGATCGTCGGCGTTTCTGTGGCGCTGCATCTGCAGGCCAAGGGCCGCGAGGTCACGCTGCTCGACCGCCGCGCCCCGGGCGAGGAAACCTCCTACGGCAACGCCGGGTTGATCGAGCGGGCCAGCGTCGTGCCCTATTCCTTCCCGCGCGACCTTCTCGTCCTCGCGCGCTATGCCCTCAACCACAATGTCGACGCCCATTACGATCCCTTGTTCGCGCCCAAGATCGCGCCCTGGCTGTTCCGCTTCTGGTATCATTCCCAGCCCGAGCGGCTGAAGCAGATCTCCAAGGAACTGCTGCCGCTGATCCAGAACAGCCTGTCGGAGCACAAGGCGCTGATCGCCGCCGCCGGCATGGAACATCTGATCCGCGAGGTCGGCTGGATCGAGGTCTTCCGCAAGGAGGAAAGCCTTGCCAAGGCGATCAACGAGGCGAAGGACATCTATGCCCCCCATGGCCTGAAGTTCGACATTCTCGATGCCGCCGCCCTCAAGGCGCGGGAGCCGCATCTGAAGGATGTCGTCGTCGGCGGCGTCCACTGGCTCGATCCCGCCTCGGTGCGCGATCCGAGCGCCCTGGTGAAGGGCTATGCCGATCTGTTCGTGAAGCGTGGCGGCAGGCTGGCCGTCGGCGATGCCCGCACGCTGGAGGCCGAAGGCGGCGGCTATCGCTTCGAGACCCGCGACGGGCCGGCCACGGCGGATCAGGCGGTGATCGCCCTCGGCCCCTGGGCCAACGACGTCTATGGCGGTTTCGGCTACGACTTCCCGCTGGCGGTGAAGCGCGGCTATCACATGCATTACGCCCCGGTCGGCAATGCCGTGCTCGGCCATACGCTGCTCGACGTCGACAAGGGCTTTCTGCTGGCGCCGATGAACAAGGGCATCCGCCTGACCACGGGCGTCGAATTCGCCGACCGCGACGCGCCGCCCAGTCCCATTCAGCTCGAGCGGGCTGAACCGGTGGCCAAGGAACTCTTCCCCCTCGGCGATCATGTCGATCCCGAGCCCTGGATGGGCCGGCGCCCCTGTATGCCCGACATGAAGCCGGTGATCGGCCCGGCGCCCCGCCACAAGGGCCTGTGGTTCGCCTTTGGCCACAATCATCACGGCCTCACCCTCGGCCCGGTGACCGGTCGCATCCTCGCCGAGATGATCGCGGGCGAAGCTCCCTTCATCGATCCGGCGCCCTATGGCGCCGAGCGGTTCTAAGCCGCGTCGATAATTAAACACATAAAAAATGTAATCTGAATTCTGGACTCGTAATATTTTGTAAAATAGCGTCGACTCCACAAGACAATTGCTAAATGCCTCGGTGGAGGGCGTGCGATGAGTTTCGTGGATGATGCTTCGGGCAAGGCCCCGGTGGGCAAAGCCCCCTCGGGCAAGGCCAATGTCTTCTGGTTCCTGCCCACCCATGGCGACGGCCGCTATCTCGGCACCGGTATCGGCGGCCGATCGGTCGATCTCGATTATCTGAAGCAGATCGCCCAGGCGGCGGACCGGCTCGGCTATTACGGCGTGCTGATCCCGACGGGCAAGAGCTGCGAGGACAGCTGGCTGGTCGCCTCGGCCATGATCCCGGTGACCGAGCGGCTGCGCTTTCTCGTCGCCGTGCGCCCGGGCCTGCAGCCACCGACCCTGGCGGCACGCATGACCGCCACCCTCGACCGCCTGTCGAATGGCCGCGCCCTGATCAATGTGGTGACCGGCGGCGACCCGATCGAGAACAAGGGCGACGGCATCTTCCTCAGCCATGCCGAGCGTTACGAAGTGACGCGGGAATTCCTCCACGTCTACAAACGGCTGCTGGCCGGCGAGACGGTGGATTACGAAGGCAGGCATATTCACGTCGAAGGTGCCCAGCTGCTGTTCCCGCCGGTGCAGGCGGGTGGTCCGCCGCTCTATTTCGGCGGCTCCTCGCCCGAGGCCAATCAGGTCGCGGCCGAAACCGTCGACAAATATCTGACCTGGGGCGAGCCGCCGGCCGCGGTCGCCGAAAAGGTGAAGGCGGTCAAGGCCCTGGCCGACGCCGAGGGGCGCAAGGTCACCTTCGGCATCCGCCTGCATGTCATCGTGCGCGAGACCGCGGCGGAAGCCTGGGCGGCGGCGGACAAGCTGATTTCCCATGTCGACGACGCGACCATCGCGGCGGCGCAGAAAGTCTTCTCCCGCATGGATTCCGAAGGCCAGCGCCGCATGTCGGCCCTGCACGGCGGCCGGCGCGACAAGCTCGAAGTCTCGCCCAATCTCTGGGCCGGCGTCGGCCTGGTGCGCGGCGGCGCCGGCACCGCCCTGGTCGGCGATCCCGAGACCGTGGCGAAACGGATGCGGGAATATATCGACGTCGGCATCGACAGTTTCGTCCTCTCGGGCTACCCGCATCTCGAGGAAGCCTATCGCTTCGCCGAACTGGTCTTCCCGCTGCTGCCGCTGGCCCATGACGTGCCGAATGTCGCGCAAGGGAAAGTGAACACCGGCCCCTTCGGCGAGACCATCGCCAACGACATCCGGCCGCAGGCGAGGGTATCCCAGTCGTGACGCCGCGTCCGCCGAACAGCCGGCGATGTAGCTGACCCCGCGCCGCCGGACATCCGGGCGGCGCCCTCGACAAAAGCCCAGACCAGGGCGGCCGCCACCGGCCGTCAGCGCCCCCCTTTTGCCCGGAATCAGCTCATGTCCAGTCTTCGTCCCAGCCGCCGCCTCGTCCTCGCCGGTCTCGGCGCCGCCGGCCTGCTCGCCGCCCACCGCCGTCCTGTCCGGGCGGCAGGCCTCGATACGATCAACATCGACTTCGCGACCTATAATCCGGTCTCGATCCTCCTCAAGGACAAGGGCTGGCTGGAGGAGGAATTCAAAGCCGACGGCATCGCCATCCGCTGGGTCCAGTCCCTCGGCTCCAACAAGGCGCTGGAATTCCTCAATGCCGGCTCGCTCCACTTCGGCTCCTCCGCCGGGGCGGCGGCGCTGGTCTCGCGCATCAACGGCAATCCGGTGCGCTCGGTCTATGTCTATTCCCGGCCGGAATGGACGGCGCTGGTCACCCGCGCCGACACCGGGATCAAGACGCCGGCCGACCTCAAGGGCAAGCGCGTCGCCGTCACCCGCGGCACCGATCCCCATATCTTCCTGATCCGCGCCCTGGCCGAGGCCGGCCTCAAGGAGGCCGACATCCAGCTCGTCCTCCTCCAGCATGGCGACGGCAAGGCGGCGCTCTTGCGCGGCGATGTCGATGCCTGGGCCGGGCTCGACCCGATCATGGCCGGGGCGGAAGTGGCCGATGGCGCCGTGCTGTTCTTCCGCAAGCCGGACTGGAACACCTACGGCGTCCTGAACACGCCCGAGAGCTTCGCCAGCGAGAGGCCGCGGATCGTCTCCCGCGTGCTGGCCGTTTACGAGAAGGCCCGGCTGTATGCGATCGCCAATCCGGCGGAACTGGCGGCATCCCTCGTCGCCATCGCCAAGCTGCCGGATCCGGTGATCGCCCGCCAGCTGACACGCACCGACCTGTCGAGCAGCAAGATCGGCGCCGCCCAGAAGGAAACCATCCTCGGCGCCGGCCTCGCCCTGCAGGCGGCCGGTGTCGTGAAGCCCGAGGTCGATGTGAAGGCGGTGGTCGACGCCCTGATCGACGAACGCTTCAACCTCGCCGCCCGCTAAAGGCACGAGCCATGACCAGCATCGATCTCGACTTCCCCGCCGCATCCCCGCCACCGCGCCGTGCCCTGCGGCTGCGGGGGCCGCTGCTGGGGCTGGTCCTGCCGCTTCTCCTCGCGGTGGGCTGGCAGGTCGCGGTCGATGCCGGCTGGGCCAACGGCCGTCTGCTGCCGCCGCCGTCGCGCATCTTCGGGAGCCTGTGGGCGCTGACGACCGGGGGCGAGCTGGCGACGCATATCGGCGCCACCCTCGGCCGGGTTGGCCTTGGCTTCGGCACCGGCGCGGCCATCGGCATCCTGCTGGGGGCTGCGGCCGGTTACGCCCGGCTGTTCCGCGACCTCGTCGATCCTTCGCTGCAGGCGCTGCGCTCCATTCCGTCGCTGGCCTGGGTGCCACTGTTCATTCTCTGGCTCGGGATCTTCGAGCCGTCGAAAATCGCGCTCATCGCCGTTGGCGTTGTCTTTCCCGTCTATCTCGGGGTTTCCGGCTCGATCCTGTCGGTCGATCGCAAGATCGTCGAGGTCGGCCGGGTGTTCCGGCTGAAGGGCGTCGCCCTTGTCTGGCGGGTGCTGCTGCCGGCGATCCTGCCCGCTGTGGTGCTGTCCCTGCGCAGCGGTCTTGGCCTTGGCTGGATGTTCGTTGTCGCGGCCGAAATCATGGGCGCCTCGGAAGGCCTCGGCTATCTGCTGGTCGATGGCCAGCAATTGGGCAAGCCCGACCAGATCCTGGGGGCGATCGTGATTTTCGCCGTCCTTGGCAAGCTGACAGACGCTATCCTCGTCGTGCTGACGCGGCCCTGGCTGCGCTGGCAGGACGCCTTCGGCGGAAGGAATTGACATGCTGACCATCCGCAACCTCGGCAAGACCTATGAGGACGGCACCCGCGCCCTGTCCGGCATCGAGCTGCAGGTCGAGGCGGGCGAGATCCTCGCCGTGGTCGGCGGCTCGGGCTGCGGCAAGAGCACGCTGCTGCGCCTGATCGCCGGTCTCGACCGGCCGACCACGGGCCAGGTTCTGGTCGACGGCGAGGTGATCGCCGAGCCCCATCCCCATGTCGGCGTCGTCTTTCAGGAGGCGCGGCTGTTCCCCTGGCTGACGGTGGCCGAGAATGTCGGCTTCGGTCTTCGCGACCTGCCCGCCGCCGAGCGGGCGGCGCAGGTCGCGGCCGAACTCGAACGGGTCGGCCTCGGCGCGTCGGCCGGGCGCCTGC
>NZ_JBAQRT010000018.1:0-13970 GCF_049306435.1 Zavarzinia sp. | reverse complement strand
TGCCGGTGGTGCGCGGCTCGTCCGTGTCGGTGACCGGGGGCGATACGATCGTCGACGGATCGGCGGCCGGGACAGCGGGCGCGGGCGGCGTGATCGCGGCGGTGATCGCCGGCGACGGCGTCAGGATCAGCGGCCCCGGGGTGCCTTCCTGTGCCCCGGCGGCGGCGAGCGGCGTGACAACCGCGAGGCCGAGACAAAGGGCAAGAATTGAAAGATCGCCGACGGATCGCATTGAATACACCTGTTCCCGCGCCATCCCCCTGGCGCGGCCTCATTCTGGAACATCCATCGAACAATGCAAGTAACGGCGGTCACAGACCGCCCATGCACCCGCCGCTGTGGCCCGGCGACCACAAACCTCAGACGGCCGGCGCGGCCGCGCGGAGATAGGCGATCAGGGTCGCGGCGTGATGGGTCATGCCCTTGTAGGCCAGGGTTTCCGGCGGCATGGCGGCCAGGGCCTCGGCCAGCAGGGCGGCGTTTTCAGGCTCGGCCGCGACCTCGGCCACCGGGCACTGATACGTCCTGATCGTGAACAATATGCCCTGCGTCACCGGCAGGCGGCGCAGGGTCTGACGCTCCGAGCGCAGATGCAGGCGCTGGCCGACATCGGCGACGGTGATCGGCGGCACCGCCGGCCGGTCGCCATGACCGGCGGGCTGGAACAGGGCGGGATCGTCGTGCAGCGACCAGTTGGCGCGCACGACCGGCCGGTCTTCCTTCAGGAGCGGGAAGAAACGGTCCATCGGCGCCGCCAGCTTCTCCTTGTAGAAGGGCACCGGGCCGTGGATCCCTTCAAGGGGCTGGCCCAGCTTGTCGGCGAGCGCCCAGCGCGAGGGAAAACACAAGGAGGCGGCGACGAGGCGGTAAGGCTCGCCCTCGCCGGCCGAGGCCATCAGGACGAGATCCTCCTGAACGAGGCGGCCCGCGCGGTCGAGCGGGTGAAGCGCGGCATCGCGCAGGTCGTGGCGGATGCCGCCGATGCGATCGACCAGGACTTCGTCGTCCCCCTCGACCGCGAAACGCCCGGGGTAGCGGCGGGGCAGATGGTCCACCAGGAGGGCGAGGACCTCGGCCCCCATCCGCTCCGTGTCCGGCAGGGCGCCGAAGACGGCGGGATGCAGGCCGGAAACCAGCCGGCGCTTTTCCGCCAGCTCGACGTCATAACGGTCGTCGATCTGGATCCACTCGGCGAGGTCGAGGGTGGAAAGCCCCATCTGGATGCGATAGGGGCCGGCGGAAAAGGGCACATAGGGAATCACGACGCAACACTCCCGACGGCGGCCCCCGGGGTCGGAGACGAGCCGCGCTCAATGATCGGGAAAGATTCGTATATTTCGGGGGGCCAGCGCAACCCTCGCCCCCCGGGACAGCGACAATCCGTCCACCCCCTGGCGCATGGCCTCGACCTCGACCTGCAGGTCGACGGCGACATGGACGGCAGGCACGTTCACCTCGATGCGCAGGATCGGGCCATTGGCGAAGACATGGGAAATGATGCCCTCGATCCCGCCATAGGTGCCCGAGGGGCGGAGGTCGAATTCATGGGGCCGGACGAAGGCGATGCCCGCGCCGTCCGGGACCTCGGGCGCCGGCACCAGCAGGCCGGCGACATTGGCGATACCGCCCCGCACCGAGGCCGGCAGCCGGTTGGTATTGCCAAGGAAATCATAGACGAAGGGGGTCGCCGGCTGGTCGTAGACTTCCTGCGCCGGGCCGACCTGTTCGATCACGCCCTTGCTCATGACGACGACGCGGTCGGCGATTTCCAGCGCCTCTTCCTGATCGTGGGTGACGAAGACGGTGGTGATGCCCATCTCGTCGTGCAGCTTGCGCAGCCAGCGGCGCAATTCCTTGCGCACCTTGGCGTCGAGCGCGCCGAAAGGCTCGTCGAGCAGCAGGACCCTGGGTTCGATCGCGAGCGCCCGGGCCAGGGCCACGCGCTGGCGCTGGCCGCCCGAAAGCTGGGTCGGATAGCGCCCGCCAAGGCCCGGCAGCTGCACCAGTTGCAGCAGGCGCTGCACCCGCTCGTCGATATCCTGGCGCGAGGGGCGGCTCGCCCGGGGCCGGACTTCGAGGCCGAAGGCGATGTTCTTGGCCACGGTGATATGCTTGAACAGCGCATAGTGCTGGAACACGAAGCCGACGTGGCGGTCGCGCACCGAGCGCTCCGACACGTCATGGCCATCGAACAGCACCTGGCCCTCGTCGGCGAATTCGAGGCCGGCGATGATCCGCAGCAATGTCGTCTTGCCCGAGCCCGAGGGGCCGAGCAGCGCGAGGAATTCGCCGGGCGCGACCGAGAGATTGACGTCGCGCAGCGCCTCGAAACCACCGAAGCGCTTGTTCACCGATTTGATGTCGATACCCATGAAGCCTGCCGATCAGTGGCGCGCCGAAGCCGCGATCTCGTCGCCGTAACGCCATTCGAGCACGCTCTTCAGGATAAGCGTGACGAGGGCGAGCAGCGCGAGCAGGGAAGCGACCGCGAAGGACGCGGTGAAATTATACTCGTTGTAGAGGATCTCGACATGCAGCGGCATGGTGTTGGTCAGGCCGCGAACATGGCCCGAGACAACCGAGACCGCGCCGAATTCCCCCATCGCCCGGGCATTGCACAGGAGTACGCCGTAAAGCAGGCCCCAGCGAATGTTGGGCAGGGTGACGCGCCGGAAGGTCTGCCAGCCGGACGCGCCGAGCGAGATCGCCGCCTCCTCTTCCGAGGTGCCCTGTTCCTGCATCAGCGGGATCAGTTCGCGCGCGATGAAGGGGAAAGTGACGAAGATCGTCGCCAGCACGATGCCGGGCACGGCGAAGATGATCTTGATGTCATGCTCGTAGAGCCAGGGGCCGAGCAGGCCTTGCGCCCCGAACAGCAGGATATAGACAAGGCCCGAGATCACCGGCGAGACCGAGAAGGGCAGGTCGATCAGCGTGATCAGGAAGCTCTTGCCCCAGAATTCGTATTTCGCGATTGCCCAGGCGGCGGCGACGCCGAAGACGAGATTCATCGGCACCGAGATCGCCGCGACGATCAGGGTGAGCTTCACCGCCGACAGGGCATCGGGCTCGGTCACCGCGGCGAGGAAGGGGCCGAGCCCCTTGGCGAAAGCCTCGACGAAGACGGCGACCAGGGGCAGGACGAGGAACAGGGCGAGATAGAGCAGGGCGATGCCCGACAGCCCGAGGCGCAGGAAAGGGCCTTCGGTCGTCGCGTCATTGCTGCGGGGGGCGCCGTCCATGGTGTCTTTCCGGGTCAGGCCCGCATCCGCGACTGGTTCCAGCGCTGGAGCAGGTTGATGACGAGCAGCAGCACGAAGGAAATCGCCAGCATCACGACCGCGATGGCCGCCGCGCCGGCGTAATTATATTCCTCGAGCTTGGTGACGATGAGCAGCGGCGCGATTTCCGAGACCATGGGAATATTCCCGGCGATGAAGATCACCGAACCATATTCCCCGACCGCGCGGGCGAAGGCGAGGGCGAAACCGGTGGTCAGGGCCGGCAGCAGGGCGGGAAAGATCACCCGGGTAAAGGTCGAGAGCCGCGAGGCGCCGAGGCTGGCCGCCGCCTCCTCGGTCTCGGCGTCGAAATCCGCCAATACCGGCTGCACCGTGCGGACGACGAAGGGCAGGCCGACGAAGGTCAGCGCCAGCACGACGCCGAGCGGCGTATAGGCGATCATCAGGCCCTTGGGCCCGAACAGCGAGCCGACCCAGGTCTGCGGCCCGAACAGGGCGCCGACCCAGCCGTTCTTGGCATAAAGCGTCGCCAGGGTGATGCCGGCGACCGCCGTCGGCAGGGCGAAGGGCAGGTCGACGATGGCGTCGACGATCTTCTTGCCCGGAAAACGGTAACGGACCAGCACCCAGGCGAGGACGAGGCCGAAGACGCCATTGATCAGGGCGGCGACGAAGGAGGCGCCGAAGGACAGTTTCAGCGCCGCCAGCACCCGCGCGTCAAAGGCGATGGCCAACATGCCGCCGATGCCAAGCTCGCTCGCCTTCAGGAGAAGGGCGCCCAGCGGAATCAGGACGATCAGGAAGAGATAGGCGAGCGAAAAACCGAGCGTCAGCCGGAAACCCGGGATGACGCTCGGCCGCCGCAACCGGGCCGGTGACCAATTCATGCGGTATTGTTCCGGTTGCGGCTCATGCGCGGGACCTGACCTTATTTCGGCTTGTAGATCTGATCGAACACGCCGCCGTCACCGAAATGCGTGGCCTGCGCCTTGCGCCAGCCGCCAAAGGCCGCATCGTCGATGGTCACCAGTTCGACCTTCGGAAAGATATCCTTATACTTGGCCGCGACCGCCGGGTCACGCGGGCGATAGAACCACTTGGCCGCCAGCGCCTGACCTTCCGTGGAATAGAGGTAGTTCAGATAGGCTTCGGCTTGCTTGCGGGTGCCACGCTTGTCGACGACCTTGTCGACGACGGCGACCGGCGGCTCGGCCAGGATCGACAGGGACGGCACGACGATCTCGAATTCGCCGGGGCCGAGTTCCTTCAGGGCGAGAAAGGCCTCGTTTTCCCAGGCCAGCAGCACGTCGCCGATGCCGCGCTGGACGAAGGTCGTCGTGGAGCCCCGGGCGCCGGTGTCGAGCACGGGCACATGGGTGTAGAGCCGGGCGACGAAGTCCTTCGCCCTGGCTTCGTCATTGCCGTTGTGCTTCAGGGCATAGGCCCAGGCCGCCAGATAGTTCCAGCGCGCGCCGCCCGAGGTCTTGGGGTTCGGGGTGATGACCTCGACGCCATCGGCGACCAGATCATTCCAGTCCTTGATGCCCTTGGGATTGCCCTTGCGCACCAGGAAGACGATGGTCGAGGTATAGGGCGAGCTGTTGTCGGCGAGGCGCTTTTGCCAGTCGGGGGCGATCAGGCCCCTGTCGGCGATGGCATCGATATCGCTGGCGAGGGCGAGGGTCACCACATCGGCCTCGAGGCCGTCGATGACCGAACGCGCCTGCTTGCCCGAGCCGCCATGCGAGGCCTGAAGGGTGACGGTCTCGCCGGTTTCCTTCTTGTAGTGGGCGGCGAAGGCTTCGTTGAAATCCTTGTAGAACTCGCGCGTCGGATCATAGGAGACATTGAGCAGCGTCGTGTCGGCCCGCGCCGACAGCACCGGCGCCGCCATCACGGCCGCGCCCAGCACCAGCGCCGAAGCCAGTCGGCGAACCTTACCGGCCATCGTCCGGCCGTGCGGGCGCCGGTTCCCTTGATGCCTATCGAACATGCCGTCCTCCACCCCTCGCGGGGACTGTTGTGCCACATCAATGCACAAATCACGACTGATTTCATCGTGTTTGTCAAACACAGTTTGTGGAGAATTATTTATACTACACCATAATATCGTTTATATATCCCCGCCCGCCAAGCCGAGAACGTCGGCATCGGCCAGCGTGGTTTTGTCGAGCACGAGCACCATGGCGCCATAAGCGCGGGCGAACAGGCGCCGCACGCCACAGGCGGCTTCGTCGGCGCAATCCTCACAGGGCCGATAATGGTGCTGGGACAAGCAGGGCAAGGGCGCCACCGGGCCATCGATGACCCGGAGCACGGACCCGACCGTCATGCTTTCCGCGGCGCGGGCCATGATGTAGCCGCCCGCCCGGCCGCGCCGGCTGGCGATGAAGCCGGCGGCCTTCAGATCGAGCAGAATATGTTCGAGGAATTTGCGGGGCACCCCGCTGTGCGCGGCGATATCCTCGATCGCCACCGTCTCGCCCGGCCGCGATGCCAGCACGAGCAGAGCCTTGAAGGCGTATTTGGCCTTTTGCGAAATCATGACCGCCAGCTAAGGCGGCCGGGGCTCCACGGTCAATAGATGCCGAAAACGAGCATCAGGACGAAGGCGCTGGCCCCCGCGAAAGCGAAGCCGCCGGCGAGGTTTTCGATCCGGCAAAGGGCGATGGCCTGGGCATTATGCACAACGAGCACCTGTAGATTTTCAGCTATCTACAGGCACGATTACATTTAACGCGAAAAATGTCGATCTCTGAATTTATTTACATTATTTATCATGTTTTATTGCCACCCCGAGCGGGCGGGGCCTCGCCCGCCCCTCCAGGTCATCGGTCCGGACAAAGGGCGGCACGCGCGCGGCGTCGACGCCCATCGAGCGCTCGAGTTGCCGCAGCAGCGCGGCGAGAGAGCCAAGGGCCGAGCCGGATTGCCACATGAACATGCCACCAAATCCCCTGTTTCCGGCCCTGTATCGGGTCCCGTTTCGGGCGGCTTCCGATTCGCCGGCCAGGACCGGCGAGGGGCGGAAAGCGATCATCGCGATTGAGAACCAATCGCATATGCCTCGACAATGCGCCCGCCGCACGCTATATGCAAGTGCAAGCGCGTCTCAACTGCGGCGCGATGCTGCTCCTTCGGTTTGGCAATCGTCTTCTGGACGGGATTCGAACAGGCGCCTGATCATGTATGTCTGCAATTGCAACGGCCTCAACCGCCGCGCCGTGGACCAGGCGATCGCCGATGGCGCTCATTCGCCCGCCGCTATCTTTCGCGAACTGGATTGCAAGGCTCAATGCGGCAAATGCGTCGGCGAAATGCGCGGCATGATCACGGCCTGCCGCCATCTCGATGCCCGGGGCCCCGCGCCCGGCCACGATCACGCCGCGCCCGCCCCGGTTCACTATCTGCTCGCCGCCGAATAATCCCCGCCCGGCGGCAAATCCCCCGACCTCGCGGTCTTCGTTGAACGGATCCATGCGCGATGTAATACTTTCGCCATGGATCAGCGCGCCGGCATGAGATTATGCGAGGCGATTGCAATAGACCGAGGAGATTGGCCATGAAGGGCGACCGTAACGTCATAAAATTCCTGAATGAAGTGCTCACCAACGAATTGACGGCGGTGAACCAGTATTTTCTTCATGCCCGTATTTACGAAAATTGGGGCTTCGAGCGACTGGCAAAGCACGAATACAAGGAATCCATCGAAGAGATGAAGCACGCGGACAAGCTGATCAAGCGCGTCCTGCTGCTCGAGGGCCTGCCCAACCTGCAGGACCTGCACAAGCTCGGCATCGGCGAGACCGTGCCCGAAGGCCTGGCGGCCGATCTCGTGGTCGAGAAGCGCGGCCATGCCGTGCTGCTGAAGGGCATCGAAGCCTGCGAATCGGCACAGGACTACGTCTCGCGCACGCTGCTGCGCGAGATTCTCGACGATACCGAGGAACACATCGACTATCTCGAAACCCAGATCGAGCTGATCGAGAAAGTCGGCGTGCAGAACTTCCTGCAGACCCAGATCGGCGAGCCGAGCTGAAGCCTAGCGCCTGCCCGGCCGCCGCGCGCTAGAGCATCGGCGGAATGAGTGTCATTCCGCCGATGCTCTAACCTTTTGATTTGACGCATCTTCGGACGGCGAACCGGGCTCCCCTTCGCCTCAAGATGCTCTAGGCGCGGTGGCCGATCACGAGATAGCGGCCCTTGAACTGGGATTTGCCGTGTTCGACCCGGCTGAAGTCGCCCAGGCGGCGCATCAGCAGATTCTTCATGGCCGCTTCGGTGATGTAATATTTCACCTTCGGTCGCTCGCGACCGGCCGCCGGCTTCTTCTCCCGCCCGACATAGATGACGGGGCAGCGCGAGAACAGCACCGTGAACAGCGGCAGGATCGACAGCCGGCGCCGCACAGTGTGAAAGCCGAGGCCCGCCATCTCCATCACCAGACTGCCCTTCGTCGCCGCGATCAGCTGATCGAGGACGAGCATCGGATTGTCGAGATGGTGCAGCACATTGAGGCACAGCACATAGTCGAAGCTCCCGGCCAGCGGCGCGGTGTTCCAGTCCCGCACCTGGAAGTCGGCGGTGACGCCAAGGCAATCCGCCAGCTTGCGCGCGCCCCGGATCGCCGTCTCGCTGTGATCGACACCGACAACGCGGGTCGCGCCGCGGCGCAGGGCCTCGAAGCAGAAATAGCCGGAGTTGCAGCCCAGATCGAGCACGCTCTTGCCGGTCATGTCGGCGGGAAAGATGCGATCCGCCGTCACGCGCCGGTCGTCGCCGGGAGTAGCGAGGCCGAAGGGCAGTTCGATGCGCTGATAACCGAAGGGTTCCGAACGTAGCAGGGTTTCCACCTGCTCACGGCTCCAGGAAGAATTCATCGAGAATCCGACTCAAACGACGTCGCGCCCCCGGAGGCGATACCGCGCCCGGACACATCGACAATCATCAAGCCCACTCCGCCGGCCATGGAATACGAATTCCCGCGCCAGAGCAATGTCCCGATTCATATCTGGAAAAAAAGAAAGCCCCGCAAGTTCATGGAATCTCCCGAAATCCAAGAACTCGCAGGGCTGGGTAAACCTGGTGGGCCGTAAAGGATTCGAACCTTTGACCTAGTGATTAAGAGTCACCCGCTCTACCAACTGAGCTAACGGCCCCGACGTCATCGACGCGAGGCCGGCCTTATACTAAGCATCCGCGCCCTTGTCGAGGGTTCATCGCAAAAAAAATTCAGCCCGGCTCTTTCCGGGTGGAATCGGCGCCGCCGGGCGCGGGGTTGGCGGGCGCCTGCGCGGTGCGCGACAGGGGGTCGAGGCGCATCGCCTCGCGCAGGATGGCCGAGGCGACGGGCGCCGCCGCCGAACCGCCGCCGCCGCCATGCTCGATGATCACGGCGCAGGCATAGCGCGGGTTGTCCACCGGGCCATAGCCGACGAAGAGCGCGTGGTGGCGCTCGTTCCAGGGCTTGTCCTGCTCGCGCCGACGCACCCCCGACAGACGCTCGGCCCGGCTGATGCGGACCACCTGGCTGGTGCCGGTCTTGCCGCCGATCTGCATTCCGGGTTCGGTGATTCGCGAACGGAAGGCCGTGCCGGACGGACTGTTCATCACCCGGTTCATGCCTTTCAGCATCAGGTCGAGCCAGCGCCGGTCGACATCGATCGCCGGGGCCGCCTCGGCCGTGCCGGGCGGTGCCTTGGCCAGGCGGGGCACCACCGCCCTGCCGCCATTGACGAGCCGCGCGGTCATGGTGGCGAGTTGCAGCGGCGTCGCCAGGACATAGCCCTGGCCGATGCCGGCGATCACCGTCTCGCCCTGCAGCCAGGGCTTCTTCAGCGCCTTCGTCTTCCAGGCCGTGTTCGGCATGAGGCCGGGCTTCTCGCCCGGCAGTTCGATTCCCAGCTTTTCACCGAAGCCGAACTTGCGGGTGAACTCCGCCAGCCGGTCGATGCCGACCTTGCGCGCGACATCGTAGAAGAAACAGTCGCAGGACTGTTCGAGCGCGGCCTGGACGTCGACCGTGCCATGCCCGCCCTTCTTCCAGCAGTAGAACGTATGGGTGCCGAGCTGCATCGACCCCGGACAGAAGACGGTATAGCCCGGCTGGATCACCCCGGCGTCGAGCGCGGCGAGGCCCACGACCATCTTGAAGGTCGAGCCGGGCGGATATTGCCCGGAGATCGGCTTGTTGCTCAGCGGGTTGCGCAGGTTGTTGCGCAGCGCGTTCCATTCGGTCTTGGACAGGCCGACATTGAAGGGCGTGGGGTCGTAACCGGGCGTGGAGGCCAGCACCAGCACTTCGCCCGTGTGCACGTCCATGACGACGGCGGCACCGCTTTCCTCGCCCAGGGCCTGATAGGCGAAGCGCTGAAGGGCGAGATCGAGCGCGAGGGTGACATCCTCGCCCGCCTGGCCCTCGTCCCGCGAAAGCTCGCGGATCATCCGGCCATAGGCATTGACCTCGACCTGGGAAGCGCCGGCCTTGCCCCGCAGATTGCCGTCGAACATCTTCTCGACGCCGTTCTTGCCGATCCTGAAGCCCGGCAGCTGCAGCACGGGATCCGTGTCGTCGACCAGATCCTTGTCGCTGACCGAGGAGACATAGCCGATGACATGGGCGAGTTCCGGCCCATAGGGATAATAGCGCGTCTCGCCGACGTCCGGCTGGATGCCCGGCAGCTCGGGACTGTGGACATTGATCGCGGCGAACTCTTCCCAGCTCAGGTTCTCGAGCACGGTGACCGGCATGAAGGCGCGCACCCGGCCCATCTCTCGCCGGACCCGGCGCAGCTGATGCTCCGGGATCGGCACGATGGCGTTCAGCCCGGTCAGGGTCGCGTCGACATCGTCCGACTGTTCGCGAATCAGCACGACGCGGAAATTCTGCCGGCCGGTCGCCAGTTCATTGCCGAAACGATCGAGGATGCGGCCGCGCAAGGGCGCGATCAGGCGCAGGTTGATGCGGTTGTCTTCCGCCAGCATCTGGTAGCGGTCGCCATCGACGACCTGCAGCTGATACATGCGGCCCGCCAGCACGCCGAGCATGGCGAGCTGGCCGCCGGCGAGGAAGAGCGCGCGCCGCGTCAGCAGCTTGGCCCGCAGGTTGTCGTTCTTTTCGCTGCTCACCTTGCGTCCTCCAGCGATTTCAGGACGCGGACGATCTGGCCGAACAGCCAGCTGACCAGCGGATAGAGCGTGATGGAAAACAGCATCTGCATGACGAAGGGCTGCAGCTCGATACCCCGCCCGGCGTGAAGGGAGCCGAGCAGCCAGCCGGCCGCCGTCGCGAGGAAGGCGACCATGCCGAAGCCGAACCAGGCGATGCCGAAGGTGCGCGCCGTGAACACCCGCCGCTCGTGAGCGACGAACTGCTGGACGCCCAGCAGAACGAGGGTGCCAAGGCCGATCGGCGCGCCCGACAGGATGTCCTGCAGCAGGCCGACGAGAAAAACCGCCGCCGGCGGCAACAGGGCCGGCTGAAAGATCGTCCAGAAATAGACCAGCATCAGGGTGAGCGCCGGCCCCGCGGCATCGAGACCGGAGATGCCGGAAGGCGCGACGCCAATCAGCACGCAGACGAGGCCGACGAGGGGCGGCACCAGCATGACGAGACTGGCGAGAAGGCCGCGCGACCAGGGTTCGGTCATGGTGCCCTACCGGTCGTCGGTCGGCGCCAGCGGGACCGGCCTCGGCGTGGGTGTCGAGATCGGCGGCGGTGTCGGCGACGCCTCCACCGGCCGGGCCTCGGCGGCGCCGGGGCTATTCAGCGCGGGCAGCGGCGCCCCGGTGGGCGGCGCGGGATCGGGAATCGGCCCCGGCTCGCCCTTGTATTCGACGATCTTGATGAAATCGAGCTTGTCGAAGCGCACCCAGGGCCGCACCCGGACGACGCCATTGGCGACCGTCTCGACCGCGCCGACCGGCAGGCCGGGCGGGAACATGCCGCCGATGCCCGAGGTCACCACCCGGTCGCCCGGATGAACCTTGATGCCGGCGGCCAGATAGGACAGGCGCGGCAGGCCGGAATTGTCGCCTTCGAGCACACCGCGCGCCTGCGCCCCCTCGAGGGCGACGGGAATGCGGCTGTTCAGGTCGGTCAGCAGCAGGAGGCGCGAGGATTCGACGCCCGCCGCCAACACCCGGCCGACGACGCCGGTGCCCGAAATGCCGACCTGCCCGGCCTCGACCCCGGCATTGCTCCCGGCATCGACGACGATGGTGCGCACGAAAGGCCCGCCCCCTTCGGCGATGATGCGGGCGGTGACGAAACGCACCTGCGGCTCTGGCCGGACATGGAGCAATTCGCGATAGGTCGCGTTTTCGATCGCCAGGCGCCGCGCGGTCGAAGCCCAGGCGCGCAGGCGCTCGTTCTCTTCGTGCAGGGCCTGATTCTCGGCGTAGAGATTGAACCAGCCGTCGACCGCGGCGATGCCGTCCTTGATGGTCAGCAGGGGCCGCGCGGCGAGTTCCAGCACCGGCGCCATCACGTCGATGACGACGGAACGGCCGCGCTCGATCAATATCGAGTCGACCTTGCCGAGGATGACCAGCCCGGCGGAGAGGATCAGCAACGCCAGGAAGGCGAATCGCTGCACCAGCACCTTGGCAGGCGCCGTGAAGCTGTTCACCCGGGGTTGCGGCTGGCGCACGTCTCAAATCCCTTCCGGGGACGACGGACGCCCCCCGAAGCCTGTGGATCGTTCTGAATTAGTAAGCCTGCGTCAGCACATGGCGCAAGGTCTTCATTTCCTCGAGCGCGCGGCCCGTGCCCTTGGCGACACAGGTCAGCGGATCGTCGGCGATCGAGACCGGCAGGCCCGTCGCATGGCGCAGCACGAGATCGAGATTGCCAAGGAGGGCGCCGCCGCCCGTCAGCACGATGCCCTTGTCGACGATGTCGGCGGCGAGTTCCGGCGCCGTGTGCTCGAGCGCGACCTTCACCGCCTCGACGATGGCCGAGACCGGCTCGGCCAGGCTTTCGGCGATCTGGCGCTGGCTGATGATCAGCTCCTTGGGCACGCCGTTCATCAGGTCGCGGCCCTTGATTTCCATGGTCATGCCATGGCCGTCTTCCGGCGGGCAGGCGGAACCGATTTCCTTCTTGATCCGCTCGGCCGAAGCCTCGCCGACCAGAAGATTATGGTTGCGGCGGATATAGGCGATGATCGCCTCGTCCATCTTGTCGCCGCCGACGCGGACCGAGCGGGAATAGACGATACCGCCGAGCGAGAGCACCGCGACTTCCGTGGTGCCACCGCCGATGTCGACGACCATGCTGCCCGTCGGCTCGGTCACCGGCAGATTGGCGCCGATCGCGGCCGCCATCGGTTCCTCGATCAGGAAGACGCGGCGGGCGCCGGCGCTTTCCGCCGATTCCTGGATCGCGCGGCGCTCCACCGCGGTCGAGCCCGACGGCACGCAGACGACGATCTGCGGCGACGCGAAGGAACGGCGGTTGTGAACCTTGCGGATGAAATGCTTGATCATTTCTTCCGCGACTTCGAAGTCGGCGATGACGCCATCGCGAAGGGGGCGGATCGCCTCGATGTTGCCCGGGGTCCGCCCCAGCATCATCTTGGCTTCGTCGCCGACCGCGAGAACCTGTTTCTTGCCGCGGTTGCTGACCATGGCGACGACGGACGGCTCGTTCAGAACGATGCCGCGGCCCTTCACATAGACGAGCGTGTTGGCGGTACCAAGATCGATAGCCATGTCGGCGGACAAAATGCCGAGCATCTTCGAAAACATCGAAAGTGTACTCCGGTGAGGGGGCGGGCACGTTGCGATACCGCCCGCCGCCTAGCTTGCGCCCTTCTTTAAAGACTCATTGGCCGCGGCTCAACGCTGAATCTCGCCCGCCGCCGCCATGAGGGCATGGCCGTCATGCCGGGATGAACGGATCGAGGATCGCGACGACCACCGGCACCACCCGGGCGATGGCCTGCGCATCCACCATCTCGCCCCGGGACACGAGATAGGTGATCCAGCTCGTGACCATCAGCCAGATCGCCCGTGCCAGTTCCGCCGTGTCCGGCGCCACCCGCCGGCCTCCCTGCAACGCGGGCCGCAGAAAATCGCCGAGCTGGCGGGCGATGGCCTCGACGACATCGGCCTGAAGGCGCGTGAAGGCTTCGGCCACCCGCTCGTCCCGGCGCAGGATCGCCGTCTGATCGGGAAAGAAGAAGCGATATTCGCACAGAAGATCGGCGATGGCCGCCAACTGCCGACGCATGAGGGCAAGCCCCGTCTCGGCGAAGGGCGGCTCGACGAACAGGGGCCTTACCCGCGCCTCCACCCGCTGGAACAGATACCAGAGGACATCCTCGCGGTGACGGAAATGATAATAGAGGCTGCCGGTGGAAATACCACAGGCTTCGGCGATCGCGTTGGTCGTGACCGGCGTATAGCCATGCGCGTTGAACAGGTCGAGGGCGACATTGGCCACCCGATCCCGGGTGATGTCCGAGCGCCGCTGGCGGGGCCGGGACGGGCCGCGGGCCGTGGTCATGGTGCGAATCCTCAAGAGGTGATTCCCCAGCGACCCTAGCCCATCAGGCGGCGGTACGGGCAAGCCCGTCGCGCGCATCGGCGAATTTGTCGAAGCTGATCGCCGAAGCCGGCAGGCCGCGCGCGGTCAGGACGGCGACGGCGGCGTCGATCATGGCCGGCGGGCCGCACAGGGCCGCCGTCTCGGGCAGGGCCAGGGTCGCCAGCGGATCGGTGACC
>NZ_JBAQRT010000017.1:0-12022 GCF_049306435.1 Zavarzinia sp. | reverse complement strand
GCCGCGGGGGCCGCAACGGGCGCCGGGGCCGGGCTGGCCGAAGCCCCCTCGCCCGTGATCTGGGCGATCACCGTGTTGACGGCGACATTGTCGGTGCCTTCGGCGATCAGGATCTTCTCGATCACGCCTTCATCGACGGCTTCCACTTCCATCGTCGCCTTGTCGGTTTCGATTTCGGCGATCACATCGCCGGATTTTACCGTATCGCCCTCTTTCACCAGCCATTTGGCCAGCTTGCCTTCGGTCATGGTCGGCGAAAGCGCGGGCATCAGAATATCGATTGCCATGGTGTTCTTCCCGTGTTGCCCGGCCTTAGAGGAGGATGTCGGTCATGAGTTCGCTCGGATCGGGCTCCGGGCTCGTTTGCGCGAAGTCCGCCGCCTCGGCGACATGCTTCTTCACCTCGGCGTCGATCGCCTTCAGGCCCGCCTCGTCGATGAGGCCGGCGGCCAGCAGCTGTTCGCGGGCGTGGTCGATCGGATCATGCTCCGTCCGCATCTTCTGGACTTCTTCCTTGGAGCGGTATTTCGCGGGATCGGACATGGAGTGGCCGCGATAGCGGTAGGTCTTCATTTCCAGCAGGAACGGACCCTTGCCGTCGCGCGCCCATTTGACGGCTTCCCGGCCGGCCTCGCGCACGGCGATCACGTCCATGCCGTCGACTTCCTTGCCCGGGATGTTGAAGCTGTCGCCCCGGCGGTGCAGCTTGGTCTGGGCCGAGGCGCGGGCAACCGCCGTGCCCATGGCATACTGGTTGTTCTCGATCACATAGATGACCGGCAGGCTCCACAGCTCGGCCATGTTGAAGCTCTCGTAGACCTGGCCCTGGTTGGCCGCGCCGTCGCCGAAATAGGCGAGACAGACATTGTCGGTCTTGCGGTATTTCATCGCGAAGGCGATGCCGGTGCCGAGCGGCACCTGGGCGCCGACGATGCCGTGGCCGCCGTAGAATTGCTTCTCCTTGGAGAACATGTGCATGGAGCCGCCCTTGCCCCGGGAATAGCCCCCGCTGCGCCCGGTCAGCTCGGCCATCACGCCCTTGGGGTCCATGCCGGCGGCCAGCATGTGGCCGTGGTCGCGATAGCCGGTGATGACCGCGTCGCCTTGCTTCAGCGCCGCCTGCATCCCGACGACGACCGCTTCCTGGCCGATATAGAGATGGCAGAAGCCGCCGATCAGGCCCATGCCGTACATCTGGCCCGCCTTCTCCTCGAAGCGGCGGATCAGCAGCATCTCCCGGTAATAATCGATCAGTTCAGGCCCCGGACCCGCCACGATCGGCTCGTCCGCCTGTTTCTTCTGCCCTGCCTTGGCCATGGATCCCTCCGTGAACGTCGTGCCTTACGCAACCGTTGGACGCGACAATAACCACGTTCACATATGGGGCAACTTCGCTAAAGGCTAAGACATGCGATTTTGCATGTCGTGTTGCAGCGCAATGAGGCCCACCATGCCTCAATGCGCATTCCCCGACCATTGGCCGCCACGACACGGTCGCTCGTCAAAAACCTTCGAGGACGATCTTGCCCTGGGTCCTGCCGGTTTCGATCAGGGCGTGGGCGGTCTTCAGATGGGCGGCATCGATGGGACGGATGACCTCGGTCAGGGTCGTGCGAATCCGGCCGGCGTCCACCAGCCTCGCGACCTCGGCCAGCAGCCGGCCCTGCTCCGCCATGTCGGCGGTCTCGAACAGGGAGCGGGTGAACATCAATTCCCAATGGATCGAGACCGCCTTCCGCTTGAAGCCCGTAATGTCCAGCGTATCGGGATCGTCGATCAGGCCGAAGCGGCCTTGCGGCGCGATCAGGGCGATGATCTCGGCGAGATGCCGCCGGGTTTCCGTCGTCGAGAAGACGAAGGCCGGCGCGCCGAGGCCAAGAGCCGCCACCTGCTCCGCCAGGGGCTGGCGATGATCGATCACATGATGGGCGCCGAGCGCCTGCACCCAGTCCCGCGTCTCCGGCCGCGAGGCGGTCGCGATCACCGTCAGGTCGGTCAGCGCCCGGACGAGCTGGATGGCGATGGAGCCGACACCGCCGGCGCCGCCGATGACGAGGATGGCCGGGGCGGCACCGGGAACCGGCTTCCGGATGTCCAGCCGGTCGAACAGCATTTCCCAGGCGGTGATGGCGGTCAGCGGCAGCGCCGCCGCCTCGGCGTTGGACAGGCTGGTGGGCTTCGGCCCGACGATCCGCTCGTCCACCAGATGGAACTCGCTGTTGGCGCCCGGCCGGATCAGCGAACCGGCGTAGAAGACTTCATCGCCGGGCTTGAAGCGCGTCACCGCCTCGCCGACCTGAACGACCCGGCCGACGGCATCCCAGCCGAGGACCTTCCAGCCCCCCGCTTCGGCCGAGACATTCCGGCGGATCTTGGTGTCGACCGGATTGACCGAGATCGCCGCGACCTCGACCAGGAGATCCCGGCCCCGGGCTTCCGGCCTGGGCAGGTCGATGTCGACGAGGGCATTTTCGCGGTCGAGGCTTCCGGCGGCTTTGTAGGCGATGGCTTTCATGATGGCGGCTCCCGCTGCGGCGATTGATGGATGCCAGACTTGCCGCTATTGTCGCTTCAGCGCAATACGCACAAAATCAGCCCATAGTATCAAAAAGGATACTGTCATGGCCAAGGTCCGCCACACCCGTTTCGACTGCACCCCCGGCTGTTCCGTGGAGGCGGCGATCGGTCTGATCGACGGCAAATGGAAATCGGTGATCCTGTTCCACCTGCTGGACGGGACCATGCGTTTCAACGAAATTCGGCGGACCATCGCCAATGTGACGCCGCGCATGCTGACCAACCAGCTGCGCGAACTGGAGGACGACGGCCTGATCCTGCGCAAGGTCTATGCCCAGGTGCCGCCCAAGGTGGAATACAGCCTGTCGCCGCTGGGGCGCAGCATGCAGCCCATCCTCGCCGCCCTCAAGATCTGGGGCGACGACAATATCGGCCGCTTCGGCAAGCCGAAGGCGCTGGCGGCGGAGACGACGGAAGCGGCCTGAGCGCCCTATTGCGCGGGGGTGAGAATGACCACGTCATTCCCATGGGCGAAGCCGAGGGTGACGCGGGCGCGCTCCTCGATCATGTCGCGGTCGAGGCTTTCGGGACGCAGCAGGTTCACCCGCCGCTCCAGCGCCTCGCGCTCGGAAGAGATCTGGGCGAGTTCCGCCTTGGTCTGCTCGATCTCGTGAGTCAGGCGCAGCCAGGACACCAGGCCATAATCGCCCTGCACCAGGTGATAGCCGAAATAGGCCGTCACGCAGATGGCGAACGTCGGCACGATGGCCTGACGGGAGCGACGGCGGATTTCCTGGGCGAGAGTCATGATGTCAATTGAATCACGGGCCTATCGGACGATCAAGCGATTCCGGGGGCAAGTCGCCCCCGGATGGCGCGGGATCAGGAAAAGCGGTTGGACTTGGGGAAGCCGCGCGGCGCCAGGCGCCCCGCGCTGCCGCGCGGCCCGGTCCAGTCGGCCAGCGCCGTCTCGGTCCTGACCCCGGTGCCATAGGGCCAGGTGAGGCCGGTGGCCAAGGCGAAGACGGTAACGTCGGACAGGCCGCCATCCTTGTATTTCTGCAGGGTGACGCCCCGCCCGCGCGCGAGTTCCGGCACATCCGACAAGGGATAGACCAGCAGCTTGCGGTTCTCGCCGACGACGGCGATGTGATCGCCCTCGATCCGGCGGCAGAAGGCGGCCTCGGCCCCCTCGCCCAGGGTCATGACCTGCTTGCCGGCCTTGGTCTGGGCGATGATGTCGTCCTCGGCGACGATGAAACCCTTGCCATCACTGGCGGCGAGCAGCAGCTTCGCGCCCGGCCTGTGCACGAACATGGTGACGATATCCTGATCGTTGCCGAGATCGACCATCAGGCGGATCGGCTCGCCATGGCCACGACCGCCCGGCAACCGGTCGCAGCCCAGCGTGAAGAAGCGGCCGTTGGTGGCGAAGACGACCAGGCGGTCGGTGGTTTCCGCCTTGATCGTGTAACGCCCGTGATCGCCTTCCTTAAAGCGGACGTCGGCATCGGTGTCGACATGGCCCTTCAGCGCCCTGATCCAGCCCTTGGCCGAACAGACGACGGTGATGGGCTCGCGCTCGATGAAGGCGGTCGAGGGCAGGTCGATGACCGCCGGAGCATCGGCGAAGGACGTTCGCCGCTTGCCCAGGGGAGTTTCCGGGCCGAATTCCCTGGCGATCTCGGCGATGCCCTGGGTGACGGCCTTGCGCTGGCGGGCCGGCTCGGCGACCAGCTTTTCGAGCCCCGCGCGCTCCTTCAGGAGGGCGTCGTTTTCCTTGCGGATCTCGAATTCCTCGAGCTTGCGCAAGGAACGCAGGCGCATGTTCAGGATCGCCTCGGCCTGCACGTCGGTCAACCCGAAGCGGGCCATCAGCGCGGGCTTGGGGTGATCCTCCTCGCGGATGATGCGGATCACCTCGTCGATGTTCAGATAGGCGATCAGGTAGCCGCCGAGCAATTCGAGCCGGTGGGTGATCTCGGACAGGCGGCGGCTGGCGCGCCGCACCACGACCTCGATGCGATGCTCGATGAAGGCCAGCAGAACCTCGCGCAGGCTCATCACCCGAGGCATCTGGCCCTTGTCGAGCACATTCATGTTCAGCTGGATGCGGGTTTCGAGATCGGAGAGCTTGAACAGACCCTCCATCAGCATCTCGGGCGCGACCGAACGGTTACGCGGCACGAGGACGATGCGGACGACATCGGTCGATTCGTCCCGCACGTCTTCCAGCAGCGGCGCCTTCTTCAGCTCGATCAATTCGGCGATCTTCTCGATCAGGCGCGATTTCTGCACCTGATAGGGAATTTCCGTGACGACGACATTCCAGGTGCCGCGCCCCAGGTCTTCCTGATGCCAGCGGGCGCGCAGGCGAAAGGCGCCCTTGCCCGTCGCATAGGATTCGCGGATCGAGGCGGCGCCTTCGACCAGAATGCCGCCCGTGGGGAAATCGGGCCCCGGCACCAGCGCGACCAGTTCGTCGACATCCGCCTCGGGCTTGTCGATCAGCAGGGTCACGGCGGCGCAGAGTTCGCCGATATTATGGGGCGGGATCGCCGTCGCCATGCCGACCGCGATGCCCTGCGCGCCATTGGCCAGCAGATTGGGGAAAGCCGCCGGCAGGACGATGGGCTCGCTTTCCTCGCCGTCATAGGTCGGGCGGAAATCGACCGTATCCTCGTCGATATCGGTCAGCAGCAGCTCGGCCACACTGGTCAGGCGGGCCTCGGTGTAGCGCATGGCCGCAGCGTTATCGCCATCGACATTGCCGAAATTGCCCTGGCCGTCGATCAGCGGATAGCGGACGGCGAAATCCTGCGCCAGGCGCACCAGCGCGTCATAGATCGACTGGTCGCCATGGGGATGGAATTTACCCATCACGTCGCCGACCACGCGGGCCGATTTCTTGTAGCCGGACTTGGGATCCAGCTTCAGCTGGCGCATGGCGTAGAGCAGGCGCCGGTGCACCGGCTTCAGGCCGTCGCGCACATCCGGCAGCGACCGCGCCATGATGGTCGACAGGGCATAGGCCAGGTAGCGCTCGCCAAGGGCGCTCGACAGCGAGACATCGCGAATCTCGCCCGAATCCAGGGTCATATCGGTCATGATGACCGGACCCTAGCAGATCGCGGCGCCGCTGCCCAAGAGGCTCAGCAGCCTTTGTCGCGCCGACGGCAGGGCGCGGCCTTGCGGGGCCAGGATATGGCGCTCGATGAAATGGCCGGTCAGGGCGAAACCATCGGCCAGATCCCGCGCCTCGGCCGGGCCGCCCGTGGCGGTCAGGAAAGCCGGCAGACGCAGGAGGCGGTCTTCATAGGGCCCGGCAGCGGCGGCCGAGACCGCCCGTCCGGTGCGGGGCGAGACATAGGCGAGGTCTTGCGTCCCGCCCGTGACGGCGCAGGATGCGAGATCGAGCCCGAAGCCGAGGTCCTTCAGGATCTCGACCTCCAGCCGCACCATCAGCGCCGCCCAGGGTCCCTCCGCCGCGAGCGTGCCCAGCATGACCGCGAATCCATCGTACAGGGCGGGATGGGGCTCCCTTTCGGGCAGGCAGAGGTCGAGCAGGGCGCAGATCGCCGACAATCCGGCCAGGCGCCGGGGCGAATCCAGCAGGGCGCCGGCATGGGCCGCGCCCGGCTCCAGCGCATAGGTGCCGAGATGATCGGCGAGGCGCGCCCGCCAGACGGCGAAGACCTCGTTTCCGGGCTGCAGCAAGGGCGCCATGCGCCGCCCCGCCCCTCCCCGGACCAGGCCCGGATGGCGGCCATGGTCGCGGGTCAGCAGCGACAGTACCGCGTCCCGCTCGCCGAGCGGCCGGACCGAAAGCACGAAACCCTGGTCACGCCAGTCCATTCACCGCTCTCCACCCCCGACGAAAGCCACGACAAATATATTGCAACCGGGCTTTTGCCCCCGATACCACCGTGGTATCACCATCGGAAATTTGGGGAAATGCCGCGCCGCAAGATGCCCGGAGTCCCCATCGAGGAACGTGCCCTGGGTCGCGAAGGTTGGCACATCATGCCCGAGCTGAAGTTGAAGCCCTCGATCGAACAGCGTTTCAACCTGTTCGGCCGGGAGGAGTGGCGGGCACATCGCGCCGACACGCCGATGACCCTTTCGCACGAGGACCTGCTGCAGCTGCGCGGGGCCGACGAAATGATCTCGCTCGACGAGGTGGCGGATATCTACCTGCCGCTGTCGCGCCTGCTCAATCTTCATGTCTCCCACCGGATGGAGCTTTATCGCTCCACCTTCCGCTTTCTCGGCGCCTCGCTCAGCAAGGTGCCCTATATCATCGGGCTCGCCGGTTCGGTCTCGGTCGGCAAGAGCACGTCGGCGCGCATCCTGCGCTCCCTGCTCGCGCGCTGGCCGTCGCATCCCAATGTCGAGCTGATCTCGACCGACGGCTTCCTGCACCCCAACGCGGTTCTGCAATCGCGCGGGCTGATGGAGCGCAAGGGCTTTCCCGAAAGCTATGACGTTCGCACCCTTCTGAATTTCCTGGCCGATGTGAAGGCCGGCAAGCGCAACGTCAAGGCGCCGGTCTACAGCCATATCGTCTACGATATCGTGCCCGGCGAATTCCAGAACATCGACCAGCCCGACATCCTGATCGTCGAGGGGCTGAACGTGTTGCAGGTCAATACCACGCCCGGCCTCGACGATGTCATCTTCACCTCGGATTTCTTCGATTATTCGATCTATGTCGATGCCGACACCGAGATGATCCGCGACTGGTACATCGCGCGCTTCCTCAGTTTCCGCCAGACCGCCTTCCGCAATCCCAATTCCTATTTCTCGCGCTATGCCGACCTGTCGGACGAAAAGGCCCGGGAGACGGCGCTGTCGATCTGGACCCGGATCAACGAGCGCAACCTCGTCGAGAATATCCGCCCCGCCCGCTTCCGCGCCGACCTGATCCTGACCAAGGGCAAGGACCACAAGGTCGAGTCCGTCGCGCTTCGCAAACTCTAGGGGGGCCGCGGCTGGTCAGGCGGTGAAAAGCCGCTAGACTGGCCCCCGCATGTTCGAGACTTTCCTGACCGCCTTCACGACTTTCTTCGCCACCATCGGCCCCGTCGATGTCGTGGTGCTTTTCGCCGCGCTGACCGCGCGTCACTCCCCGGTGGAGCGGCGGCGCATGGCCCTGAAGGGCACCCTGTTCGCGGCGGCGATCCTCGTCGTCTTCGGCCTCGCGGGGGAGCCCCTGCTACGCCTGTTCGGGATTTCCCTGCCGGCGCTTCGGGTCGCGGGCGGCATTCTCCTGCTGCTGATCTCGCTCGACATGGTGTTCGTGCGGGAATCCGGCGGCAGCACGGCGACCGACGAGGAAAAGGACGAGGCGATGACGCGGCCCGATATTTCCGTCGTGCCCCTGGCGACACCGCTGCTGGCCGGACCGGGCGCCATCGGCTCGGCCATCCTGCTCGTCTCGGGCAACAGCCACGACATCGGCCTCGAGATCATGGTCTTCGCCGGCCTCTTCGCTGTCCTGCTGATGGGCTATCTCATGATGCTGGCGGCGACCGGGGTGCAGCGGGCACTGGGCGTCACCGGCGTCCATGTCATCAGCCGCATCTTCGGCGTTCTGCTCGCCGCCCTCGCCGTTCAATTCGTCTTCGACGGCCTCAAGGGCAGCGGTCTGTTCGGCTGAACGAGGGCGATCAGCCACCGACCAGGCTGAGTTCCCGCATGATCTGGTCGCCCCAGCGCGCCACGTCATTGTCGCGCACCACCTTGTTCATCGCCTCCATGCGTCGCCTCGCCTCCCCCACCGACATGTCGAGCGCGAGATCGAGGGCGCGGTCCATGGAGCGGTGGGAATTGGGATTGATCAGCAGGGCCTCGCTCAGTTCGACGGCGCAGCCGGCGAATTCCGACAGCACGAGCACGCCCGCACGACCGAAATTGGCGGCGACATATTCCTTGGCGACAAGGTTCAGGCCATCGCGCAAGGGAGTCGTCAGGCAGACATCGGCGATGCGGTAATGGGCCATCAACTGCTCAAAGGGAATGGCCTGGGAATAGAGCACCACCGGCGTCCATTCTAGGCGCGAGAACCGGCCGTTGATGCGGCCGACCAGCCCCTCGATCTCGCGCTGGGTCTTCTCGTAGACCGTCATGGTCGACGCCGCGCGAACGGAGGTGAGCAGGAGCTTGACCTCGCCGATCATCTCGGGCCGCCGCTCCAGCAGGCGCTCGAATGCCAGCAGGCTTTCGGCCATGCCCTTGGTGTAATCGGTACGGCCCACCGCGACGAGCAGGCGCCGCCCGCCCATCTCCTGAATCAGCTGGCGTTGCAGGGCTTCGCTTTCAGGCGTCTCCAGCACCCGCTGGATGCCGTTGGGGTCGGTGCCGACGGGCGTCGTGCCCAGCCGGACCAGTCGCCCGCGATGGCGCAGGGAAACCGGAACCTCGGGCTCGGACAGGGCCTTGCCGTCGGGGGACAGGCCCGCCGGCACCGGCGCCGTCACGGCGATATCGGCGCCGCACAGCGCCCGGGCCACGTCGGCGAAATTCTTCGTGTAGCGCGGAATGTGGAAACCGACCTGATCGCAGGCCAGCAGGCTTTCCATGATCTCCTCGCGCCACGGCAGGATGTTGAAGATATCGGCCGCCGGAAAGGGCGTGTGATGGAAAAAGGCGATTCTCAGGTCGGGCTTCAGTTGCCGCAGATAATGGGGCACCAGCCACAGATTGTAGTCGTGGATCCATGCCAGTCCGTCATCCGCGATCACCTCCGCCGTGGCCTCGGCGAACAATCGATTGACCTCGCGAAAGCTCGCCCAGTCGACATTGTCGTATTGGAACGCCTGGGGGAAGGAATGAAGGATCGGCCACAGGGCCTCCTTCGAGGTGATGTGGTAGAAGCTTTCCACCTGTTCGGCTGTCAGCGGCAGCCGCGAGACGGTGAAGCCGCCATTGTCGTCGTCGACATGCACCACCCGTTCGAAATCCGGGCCGACGTCCGGATCATAGGTCTTCCAGGCGACCCAGGCGCCGCGCCCCGCGTCGATGCGGCGAAACAGGCTCTTCAGCGTCGGCACGATTCCGTTGGGACTGGTGTTGGCACGGAACTCGACGCGGCCGTCGACCTGCACCTCCTCGAACGGCTGTCGATGATAGACGATGGCCATGGCGGATCTAGTCATGTCGCCCCTCCTGCCCGGAACCTGAAATGTTGCAGTGCCTCGGCGATGCCGGCGGCGCCCTCGCACCTGCTGCGATAGACCCGCGGCATCCCCGCGATCGCCGACACCAGCGACGCCTCGGCATTGCCGACGGCGACCCCCTTGAACCCGGTCTCGAACAGCGACAGGTCGTTCATCGTGTCGCCCGCCACCAGCACGCGGTCGGGCTCGACACCCAGATGTTCCACCAGCCGGATCAACGTCGGCCCCTTGGCGATGCCGCGCGGCAGGACGTCGAAAAAGCGATCGGCGGACAGCAGGCCGTCGAACCCCGCCGCCTCCACCCGGTCCCTCAGATCGGGCGCCAGCAGCGCCGGCTCGCAGTCGTAACTCACCCGGTGGCGGAACCGTGTCGGTTGCAGGCGCAGACCGGGCTCGTCCCGCAGCATTTCGACCACGCGGGGACCGGCATCCTGCCAGCGCGCGGCGATATCCTCCTCGAGAGCCGCCATCGGCTCGAATGTCGTGCCGTCATAGACCGAGGTCCCGACGTCGCCGACGATGTAGCGCGGCCGCGGCACGGGCGGCCGGCTGACGAGATCGGCGATGAAAGCGATGTCGCGGCCGGTCACGAAGACCAGCAGCACGTCGTCCCGCCCCGACAGCGACCGATAGAGGTCTTCCCGCGCGGCCTGATCGCCGCCGAGAAAGGTTCCGTCCAGATCGGTCGCCAGCACGCAGTCCCAGTCGGTCATGCCGACAGGAGACCGTCGTCGCTGGCGGACAGGGCGGGATGGGCGATGCGGAGGCTGTTCTCGGCCTTCAGGGATTCGGGGCGCAGGGACGAGATCATCAGGCCCGCCATGACGTCGTCGATCGAAGCGCCACCGAGCACGCTTTCGACGCCTGCGCAGATCGGCATGTCGATACCGAGACGGCGCGAAAGGGCGCCGACGGAGGCGGCGTTCACCGCGCCCTCGACCACCGGACCGTCTTCCGCCTGTCGCGGGGTGCGGCCCTCGCCCAACGCCTTGCCGAAGGAGAAATTGCGCGATTGCTCGCTGGAGCAGGTCAGGACCAGATCACCGACACCCGCGAGCCCGCTCAGCGTTTCGGGCTTGGCGCCGAGGGCGAAACCGAGCCGGGTGAGCTCGGCGAGGCCCCGGGTGATCAAGGCGGCCCGGGCATTGCTGCCGAGGCCCCGACCAGCGGCTATGCCGCAGGCGATGGCGATGACATTCTTCACCGCGCCGCCGATTTCGACGCCGATCACGTCATCGGACAGATAGGGCCGAAAGGTCGTCGAGGCGAAGCTGACGGCGACACGCGCGGCCAGATGGCCGGGGCTAAAGCCCCCCTCGCCGCTGGCGGCGATGGTGACCGCCGTGGGCAGATCCTGCGCCACCTCGGCGGCGAAGGTGGGGCCAGAGAGAACGGCCAGTGGATGGCCCGGCAATTCTTCCGCCACCACGTCGCTCATCAGGGCGCCGGAGGATGCCTCCACCCCCTTGCTGCAAATCACGACCGGCACCGCCGGCCCCATCAGGGGCGCGCAGCGCCCGACCATGGCCCGCAGATGCTGGGACGGCGTCGTCATCAGCACGAGGTCCGCACCGCGCACCACCGATTCAAGATCGCCGGAGACGACGACATCCAGGGGAATATCGACGGGAACAGGCAGGAAAGGATTGCGCCGCGTCGCGGCAACGGCGTCCAGCACCTGTGGCTCGCGCGCCCAGAGGGTGACCCCCCGCCCCGCCCGATGGGCCGTGAGCGCGAGCGCCGTACCCCAGGCGCCAGCACCGATGATGGCGATCCGGTCGAATGGCGCGGGCTCGACGGCCGATGAGCCGGCGGAACCGAATTCCTGCATGGATATCCTCCACTTTCCCTGGGCGTTGGCGGACGCCCGAATTTTCCCCTCGATCCACTCAGAATTGAGCAAATGACCAATGGTCGGAATTTTCTCACAAGATCGTCAAAATGTCAATTCCAGCACACAGAAAAGTCGCAATCACCATGAATTTGCCGGCATGATGCCGCCGCAAGATCAATAAACACTACAAAGAAATTCAGAACACATCATCAGGAATTCAAACAAACAACAAGCGGACGCTCACCAATACACCAGAAACAAAGGCCGATATTCAATACTACACAACCGAAGTATTGATCACCACGGGACTGACGCGCCGCACCATATCGCGACACCATGCAAAAAGGCGGCCCGCGAAGGCCGCCTTCACAAATCCGCGGGGGGACGTCAGAACGGGATTTCGTCGTCGAGATCGGGCCCGGGGTTACGACCGCCGCCACCGGCACCGCCGCCGCCCGAACGGCCACCGCCGCCGAAGCCGCCACCACCGGCG
>NZ_JBAQRT010000016.1:0-10139 GCF_049306435.1 Zavarzinia sp. | reverse complement strand
ACGAAGGCGATCATGGCTTGTGTCGGCGGCCTGGCTCCGCCAGGGCAAAATAAGCCGACGCCTTGCGCAGGATCTCGTTCGCCTGCCGAAGCTCCCGCCTCTCGCGCTCCAGCGCTTTCAGCCGGGCCTCGACATCGCCGGTACGGCCGCCGTCCGCATTGTCACGCTCGGCCTTCTCGAGCCACAGCCGCAGCGTCTCTGCCGTGCAGCCGACCTTGGCCGCCCCTGCCGAGATCGCCGCCCAGCGCGAGGGGTGCTCTCCCTCGTGGTCCTGCACCATGCGCACCGCCCGGGCACGCATCTCGGAGGAAAACTTCATCGCACTCTCGTTCGTCATCGCCACATCCTCTCAAAAGGATTGGCCTCCGACAAACCCGGCGCGGTTCAGTCGTCCCTGATCCGAAGGCCTCGCAAGGCTCCTCCATCATTGCCATGCTTCCCTTGAATCAGAAATTCGACCCCGCTGGGAATCCCCCACGAGTCAGCGCTTCGTGAAACCGGTATCAGATCTTCTAATTTTAACATGTTTGGATCGGGAGACTCGATGGGTAGCAGGGGCGGAATCTTAAAAATCTTGAGCGTCACCCGTACGGGGGATGCGGCCTTTGCGAGCATCCTGTTTACTCCCTGTGTCCCATCTCGCAGGCGCACAAGCTAGTCTCCGGCCCACAATGCACTACTTCCTGGTACTGAGGCGGTAGATGAGCATTAACGGAACTTGAGAGTATGGCGGGGTTCGACTGTTAGTGGTTCAAAAATGGGAAATGCTGTAAGGCGTTGTCCTATTTATAGAAAAAGAACCACGATGAATTGAAAAATAGAAATATCAAAAAAAATACTTCAATCTCACGCCGATTTAATGCATTGCAATGTATTTTTATTGGAGTATGGTGTAAGTTGTTGGCAATTTTAACTTGAATCGGGGGGTCGATATGGCAACGGTACCGGCGACAGTCAGTGATGCCTTGACGGCTTCTGAGCTGGCTGTCCTCAACAACAGTCTTCCGTCTGGCTTCGACGTTACGGTAATCGCTGCAGACGGGTCTTCGCCCGTTGCGGAGACGCTGAGCGGGACGTCGGGCGATGACATCATCATTCTGGGGGCGGGTGATACGGTCAGGGGAGGGGGCGATGGTGTCGACGTCCTGTTCACCCATGGCAGTTTCCGCCTTCCGACCAACTATGAAGTTTTGATCGCGGATACGCGGGACAGCGTCACCCTCGTCGGCAACACTTCCGACAACACCATCATTTCCGGTGCCGGTTCGGACTCCCTGAAAGCCGGTGACGGCAATGATACGGTATCCTCGGGCTCCGGCGACGATACCATTCTCGCTGGCAACGGCGATGACTCGGTGAACGCTGGCTCGGGCAACGATCGTGTCGATGGCGGGGACGGCAATGACACGTTGTTGGGTGCCAACGGCGATGATTATCTGCTGGGTCGTGGCGGCGACGACTCCTTGTCGGGGGGCGCCGGTGCGGACACGGTCTACGGTGGTGATGGTGCCGACACCTTGTCGGGCGGCAATGACAATGACCGGCTCCTTGGCGAAGCTGGCAATGACAGTATCTACGGCGGCGGCGGTAACGATTACGCGTCCGGCGGTGCCGACGATGACTTCATCCGAGATGGCGAGGGCAATGACTCGCTCTACGGCGATGCGGGTAATGACACACTCTACGGCGGAGCCGGTGACGACAAGCTGTTTGGCGGCGATGGCAACGACTCGCTGTTCGGCGATGCCGGGGCGGATCAACTCGACGGTGGCGCGGGGGCGGACACGCTGTTTGGCGGCGCGAACGACATGGCCATCGATCTGCTGAAGGGCGGTGCCGGTGCCGATACCTTCGTGATGTATGGCGGTGACGCCGCGCATGTCGATGTGATCCGCGACTTCAACGCCGTGGAGGATGTGATCGACGTGCACAAGACCGGGGCCCACAGCCTGACGGATCTCACGATTACCAAGGTCGCGGGTGGTGTTCTGGTTTCGGCCCCAGATGGCACGGCCTTCAAGATCCAGGGCGTTGGGCTTTCGGAAGTGGATGCCAACTGGTTCCATTTCTGAGGTTGATGAACGGTTCACATGCTTCGGGGGCGGGATTGGAAACTCTTCCAAATTCCGCCCTTTTGGGATCATAGGAATGGGCGCTGTCCAGAACGTGTCGGTTGTTCCCATATCCGCGGAATTTTCGGCGGTTGTTTGTCGCCTTGTGCAGGGGCAGGTCATTCATGGTCTCCGAGCCGGCGACCATGACTTACCGATTGATAATAAATTCAGGATTTTCGCTCAGGGCCATGCGACCTGGATCGTGATCGTTCAGCGACGACGGGTGTCCGGCCTTGGCGTCGTGGAGGTCAGGTTGGAGGACGGTCGTGTTTCGTCCGTTGCCGCCATTTTCTCAGATGCTCTATGGAGCGATGAACTGGGCCAGATCGTGACGCAACTGGTGCGGCACATGGCCAGACGCAAGCGCAAGCTGCCGCATGATGCTCTGCACCGCTTCCTGTCCCTCAGTTCCGCCTGGGGGGAGCGAGTGACAAGCCATTTCGCCATACCAGGTCACGTTGTGGTTACTGCCACGTTCCCAGACGCCAACTCCGGCGTTCGGCAGGCCAGCGTCATCGTCTTTGCCGAAGATGAAATCCAGTCCCTTGAGGCGGCGGCGACGGTTACCGAAAGCGGGGTCCTGGTGGTGATCCTGCCAGAGGGGCGTTGGCGGGGTGCTTTTCTTCAATGGGGCGGCCAGTTGATACAACTGGACCTCGGCCGTGGGGCGGCGCGGGGTTGGAGCGCCTTCGAGGAATGGCTTGCGGGGGTTTCATCGGGCGAGCGCGGTCAATTGGCGGATTTGTGGTCTGCTTCGGGCAAGGGGATGTCCGCTGAATTGTTTCAGGCCCTGCAGCTGCCGGTGGCTGCAAATTTGTCAGTCCCAGGTTGCCGGATTCGGGTCGCCGCGATCTTCAGTGTGGGGAATGCGATCACTGTTCTCGGCGAGGCTGAGGCTGCTTTACCGGAGGGCTTTTCATTTCAGCTGCATCGACAGGACGGTGCTGGCTCCACGATGGCGGCGACAACCTTCACGCACCCTGCGGCCACCGGCGGAATTCGTTTCGCTCTTGTCGGCAAATGGTCTGCAACGCCTGGCGCCGCGCCCCGCAGCGGTGCCGTGATTGCGACCATGCGATGCTGTGGTCATGCCGATCGCCAATGGCTGTGCGTTTCTGACCTCGACAGTGATCCGGCCTGGCAGGCGCTGGTCAGCTGGCGGCCTGAAAGTCTGTATGACGATGCCTATGTCAGCCAGGTCATTCTTCCTTGCTCGCGCGGGCGCAGAAAGCAAATCCCCGTTTCCACTAGAATTGTCGCACCAGCCGGGTCGTCCGCAGCCGTGATTGCGCCAGGCCCGCTTCACGACGCCATCATCATCTTCACCGGTGATGTGGATGCGCTCGCCCAGACTGTCCTTGGGCTCTTTCTCGTCGCCCGCGGCACCATAGGTATCGTCCGTATCGGGCTGCTGGAGCCCGATACGGAATCCCGTGTGCGGCCCCTGCTGCAACGCTGGGCCATGCGTTTTGGCTTGACCTTCGTCGTGGTGACGCCGCATCGCCGGTTGGAACCTTTCACGGCATTGCAGGCGGTTGTCGCCCTGGTGGAATCCGCGCGAAGAGTGCTGGTGCTTGGCGCGGGGGTCGTTCCTTTGTCCGTTGGGCTCACGGATCCGCTCGCTCAGGCTGAAGGTGATTGTGAGACACCCGACCTTGAAGTGGCACCTGGGACCTTGCAGGCCGTCGACGCTGATCTGGCGATCTTCTGGCGGCTTTCGCCGGTGGCTCATAGGGTGCTGTCCCGTCTGGATCTGCCAGTTGCATCCCTGTCAGCAGGATTGAAGGCGCTGATCCTGGCGTTGCGCGACAAGAGGCTGACCTGGAAAGAGAGCCCATTCATGGCGGCCCTGGCTGCCGAACGCGCTGGCCACGACGAGTTTCACCCATTGGACAACATCTTGTTGTCCGAAGTTGGATGGACGTTCGATCTTGCATGTTCGGCCAAGTTTGAGGTCCCTCTTGGGAAAGTTCGTCAAAGAAAAACTAGGAATTTCCGAGGAAATACACCTGATTGTGCGATTGAAGATAAAAAAACTGCGATGGAAGTGAGGCGTTGATGAGCAAAAATCAATCTCAATTTGCCTCAAAATTCGCCCCTGAGCTCGAAGATGCGTTGAGGGCGTGCAGGGTTCATTTCATTTTTGCGGTTATGTATTCAATTATGGTTAATATGCTATTTTTGGTATACCCAATATTCACGTTGCAAGTGTACGATCGTGTGGCTTCGAGTCGTAGCATTGATACACTCATTGTGCTGTTCTTGGGCTTTATCTTGGCAATGGGATGCAAGGTCCTGTTCATGTGGCTGCAAAGCCTGCTGCTCGCACGGGCGGCCGCGCGCGTCGATCGACGCCTGTCAGACCGCGTATGCGGTGCATTGATCGATAGAAGCGGAACCCAGCATCGCGAGACAGGGACTCAAGCCCTTGCCGATCTGGAAAACGTCCGCTTCTACCTCTGCGGCCCCGGCCTCCAGAGCAAGATGGACCTGCCATGGGCCGGACTCTATATTGGTGTGTTGATGGCAGCAGATATGGTCATCGGTGTGGTCGCCCTCGGTTGTCTGATCGCCATCGCACTGATGACCATTGCAAACACAGCGATCAGCAAGAAGGCGCTGGAGCAAGCGAACAAGGAATCCAACCGATCGCAGCGGTTCATCGAGGCCAATCTGCGCAGCAGCGAAGCCATCCTGCCCATGGGTATGCTCCCGGGCCTGCTGGCGCGCTGGCAGACCTCCAGGCAGTTGGTGATCGGCGCACAGCTTTCGGCAGCAACGCGGTCGTCCTTCATGAATGCCTTCATGAATGCGGGCCAAATGGGAGCACAGGGGATTCTCCTCTCCACTGGTATAGTGCGTGTGATTGAAGCTAATATACCCGCAGGCATAGCATTTATGTCGACGATACTTTTTGGCGCTGCAGCTAAACCGGCGATGAGTCTGGTCAGTGGTTGGGAAGGGCGCCTGCGAGCCCGGCAGTCGCTGGAGCGGCTCAATGCCCTATTGCGGGAAACGCAGCCTTCGGAGCAGCAGGGGATGACGCTGCCCCGTCCCCATGGCGAGATTACTTTTGCGGCCGTGCACTACTTTATCAAGGGCAATAGCAAGCCTCTTCTGCGCAATATCAATTTGAAATATGACGCCGGCAAAGCGCATGGCGTGATCGGCCCCTCCGGGTCGGGGAAGTCCACGATCATTCGCCTGGTGGTTGGCAACTTGCACCCAACCATGGGGAATGTCCGGCTGGACGGTGCCGAAATCCGCAACTGGGATCGGAGCGAGTTGGGGCGCTATCTTGGCTATTTGCCCCAAGAGGTTTGTCTCGCTGCCGGGACCGTTGCAGACAATATCGGCCGGTTTGGCATGTTCGATGAGACGGATATCGTCGCGGCCGCGAAATTGGCCGGCGCGCACGAGTTGATCCTGCGGCTGCCCCTTGGCTATGACACCCCTGTCGGCGAAGGGGGCGTCAATATATCAGGCGGTCAACGCCAGATGATCGGCCTTGCCCGCGCCGTGGTTGGTAATCCTTCGGTGGTGGTGCTCGACGAAGCGAATTCCAACTTGGACGGCCCGGGTGAGGTTCGGCTCATGGCCTGCGTCGCAGCCCTGCGGGAACGCGGCACGACCGTCCTGATGGTGACGCACCGTCCCAATCTGTTGAGAGATTTCGATACGATCACGCATGTCCGCGACGGCAGCATCGTGGCGAGTGGCCCGGCGGCGGAAATCATGCAGCGGATGCGGCCTGGCAGTCATATCTCCATTGTGCCGCGCGATTCGGTCGATCAAGTGCCTGCGAAGGAAGGTGCGTGATGGCTCTGATCGATACGGGAACGAATATCGCACAAGGCAAGGTCTCGGACTCGCCGCGTTGGATCGTCCTGTTCGGCGGTGTCGCGCTTGTCGTGCTTGTTGGCGGATTCGGGGCTTGGGCGGGCCTTGGCAAAGTATCCAGCGCATCGTCAGCTGTCGGTGTCATAGCGGCCGAGGGGCATCGCAAGGCCGTGCAGCATAGGGAAGGGGGGCCGGTTGCCGCGATCCTCGTGAAGGAAGGCGATCTCGTGCACAAGGGCCAGGTACTCATCCGCCTCGACCTGTCGGATACCGCAGCGGAGGTCCAGGTCCTGAACAGTCAGCGCGTGCAAACTCAAGTGCGTCTGGCGCGCCTGCGGGCCGAGTCCTCGGGCACTGCACAGATAACCTTTCCACCTGAGATCGAAGCGCTGCGTCAGACCCCGGAGTTCGGTGGATTGTTCCTGCAGGAGGTCTCCCTCTTTCAGGCCCGAAGAAATGCTTACGATGGAAATATCAATCTGCTGCATCAACAGATTGAAGGATTTCATCGCCGAATAGAGGGCCTCAAGGGAAAGTCGGCTGCGACCAAGGCCCAATTGGCTCTTATCCGTCAGGAGTTGAGTACTCTGCTTGGCCTGCTCAAGAAGGGTTATGTCGAGAAATCGCGGGTGCTCGCGTTGCAGCGGGCCGAAGCTGGTCTTGTGGGCGATATCCAATCCATGGCGGCTGATGTTGCTGGCGCGGAAAACGAGATCGCAAAGGCGCAACTCCAGATCGGGCAGATTGACAAGGAATGGCGCGAGACCGTCGCCAAAGACCTGAATGAAGCCGAGTCCGTCATCGCGCAGATAGAACCGAGGCTTGAATCTGCCCGTGAGAGACTGAGACGGTCGGAGCTTGTGGCGCCGGAGGACGGCTTCGTATATGCCATGAAGGTACATTCGCTGGGTGCCACTGTTTCACCGGGGGATGTCGTCCTCGAGATTGTGCCGGCGTCCGAACCCTTGGTGGTGAAGGCCAAGGTTGATCCTAACGACATTGACCGTGTCGCGGTGGGGCAAGATGTCGAAATACACCTCCTTGCCTATCGCCAACGCTATATGTCGCTGATTCAAGGCAAGCTGATCAAGATTTCAGCAGACAGTTTTACCGAACCCAACAATAACACCAGCTGGTTCGAGGCGACGATTTCGATCAGTCCCGGGGATCTCTCTCGCAGCGGCGCATTGCTCGTGCCGGGCATGGCGGTCAATGCCCAGATCAACACCGGGACGCGTATCATCGGTGCCTATCTGCTGGATCCGCTCTATCATTTCTATGACTACGCGATGAAGGAGGATTGAATGGCCAGGGTTGAAGATGGGCCTGCGGGATCTGCGAACAGGCCGCTTGACTTGACGGGTGACAGCCCCGAACTGGTGGCCTTCGGACTGTTGCGTTACCTCGCCCAGATCGAGCAGCAGGAAGCCCGGCAATCAAGCACGGCCAAGACGTTCGACCGCAAATGGATGCTCGACGCTTATGCCGAGTGCCTTGAAGCCGCCAAGGGGCAGCGCGTCGTTGGGGCGGGCGCCAGGACAGCGAAAGCAAAATAGGCTCGTTCCATCGCAATGGCTTTGAGGCTCCTTTTTCTGCACCCCAATTTTCCGGGCCAATTCGGCCAACTGGCGGCCGCTCTGGCCGCCAGACCGGATTTCGAAGTCCTCGCCATTGGTCACAGGGGCGCGGACGGGCGTATGGTTCCCGGGGTGAAAGTTCACTATTACGATGCCTTCCCTTGGGTTGAGCATAGCGCCTTTGCGGGGACCGAGCAGTTTACACAGCAGGTTCGAAGAGGCCGTGCAGCACGACAGGTATTGCAAGATATCAAACATGACGGGTTCCGACCGGATATCGTCATTGCTCACCCCGGGTGGGGCGATGCGATGTTCCTGCATGACATATTTCCCGATGCGCGCCTCATCTCCTTCATGGAATTCTATTACAAGCGGACGGGGACTGATCTGGACTTTGATCCAGAGTTTCCTTCCGATCCCTCTGAGGTCGAGTTTTTGCGCTTGCGCAATCTGCCATCCGTCATGGCCTATGAAGTTTCCGCCGCGGCGGTCAGTCCCACTCATTGGCAGGCCAATCTTTTCCCGCCCGCTATCCGTAGCGGTATATCCGTAGTGCACGAGGGGATAGACACATCTGGAATTCGCCCCGATCCAGCTGCCCGGTTGCCCCTGCCTTCGGGGCGTGTGCTGGGCCGAGGCGACGAGGTCCTGACCTATGTGTCGCGAGGATTGGAACCTCTACGGTGTTTTCATTCCTTCATGCGCGCGCTGCCGGAAATCCAGCAACGACGACCTAATGCGTTCACCGTGATCGTTGGGTCGGACAAGGCGCACTACGGCAAGCGTCCCCCGGTGGCGGCTAGCTGGCGGGAAGCCTTGCTGGCTGAGCTTAAAGGCAGCCTCGATTTGTCGCGCATCTGGTTCGCCGGACGGCTTCCCTACGCCGATTATCTCGATGTCCTGCGGGTATCCTCCGTTCACGCCTATCTGACTTATCCGTTTGTCCTGTCGTGGTCATTGCTGGAAGCAATGTCTGCGGGATGCGCGATTGTAGGTTCAAGGACAGCGCCCGTTGAGGAGGCTATACTGGATGAAGTAACTGGCGTGCTCGCAGATCCGCTTCAGCCTAGCGACATTGCAGCGCGTATCATTGCATTGTTGTCGGATCAACCGCGCAGGCGGGAGTTGGGCCGGGCGGCTCGCCAACATGCAGAAATACACTACGATTTTCAGCTTATAGGTTTGCCTGGTTACCTTGACCTGTTCGACAGAGTGATGAAGCGCTGCGGGCCGGGTATCGTCGAACCGTTGCATGTCGTGGGCGGTGAATCCTCGACGCCTGGGCCGAGCATTGCCGCAGAGAACCATCGAGAGCGGCGAACGGAAAATTTGGAGGCTGATGTGGGTCGCACCTTAGAGTGACCTGACCCCCGCGAATTCATCCAAGCTGGAGTAGAGTCCGACCGAGCAGGAAGGGCTTTGAGATGAAGCGGAAGCAGTTCAGCGAAGAGCAGATCATCGGGATCCTGAAGGAGGCCGAGGCGGGAGCGGTGGTGACGGAGCTTTGCCGTCGCCATGGGCTGTCGAGTGCGACCTTCTATGCCTGGAAGGCGAAGTACGGCGGGCTTGAGGTCTCGGAGGCGAAGCGTCTGCGGGCGCTCGAGGACGAGAACGCGAAGCTGAAGCGTCTGCTGGCGGACGCCATGCTGGACAACGCCGGGCTGAAGGAACTGCTGTCAAAAAAATGGTGACGCCCGCCGGACAGCGGGAGGCCGTCGCGCGCCTCCGGCAGCTGCCGGGGATGAGCGAACGGCGGGCGTGCCGGTTGATCGGGGCGGATCGGACGAGTATCCGCTACCGCCCGCGTCGGGGCGACGACGGTCCATTGAGGGAGCGGCTGCGGGCGCTGGCCCTGGAGCGCCGGCGGTTCGGCTACCGGCGCCTGCATATCCTGTTATGCAGAGAGGGCCTGGTGGTGAACCGGAAGAAGGTGCAGCGGCTCTACCGCGAGGAAGGTCTGTCGGTGCGCCGCCGCCGGGGCCGGAGACGGGCTGTCGGCACGAGGGCGCCCCTAGCGCTGCCGGCCCTGCCGAACCAGCGCTGGAGCCTGGACTTCGTGCACGACCAGCTCGGCGACGGCCGTCGCTTCCGGGTGCTGAACATCGTCGACGACGTGACGCGGGAATGCCTGCGAGCGGTGGTCGACACCTCGCTCTCCGGTCGGCGCGTGGTACGCGAGCTGACCGGGCTGATCGCCGAGCGGGGCAGGCCGCGGATGATCGTCAGCGACAACGGGACCGAACTGACCTCGAACGCGGTGCTGGCCTTCGCCGGGGCCCTCGGCATCGAATGGCATTACATCGCACCGGGCCGGCCGATGCAGAACGGCTTCGTCGAAAGCTTCAACGGTCGGATGCGGGACGAGTTGCTGAACGAGACCTTGTTCTTCAGCCTGCGCCATGCCCGCGAGGTCGTCGCCGACTGGGTCGCGGATTATAACACCGAGCGGCCGCATTCTTCACTCGGCTACGAGACACCGGCGGCCTACGCCGCCGGCCTGCGCAAGCAAGGGGAGGGGCATGCCCCTCCCCTTGCTTCAATCGCCACCATGCGTAATTCTGACCACAGGTCTCTGCTTCCAGTTGGATGAACCATGGGGGTCAGGTCA
>NZ_JBAQRT010000015.1:0-1755 GCF_049306435.1 Zavarzinia sp. | reverse complement strand
GCCCTGGCCGCGCCGGGCCGCCACCGGTGCCGTGCTGTCGCTGGTGGCCCTGGCCGCGCTGGCCACGCTGTTTCCCGGCTTCGAGAAGGCTTCCCTGGCGTTTTCCGATCCGGTGATGCAGACGGTGATCGGGCGGGTGAAGGAAATGCAGCCCTTCGATCTTGGGCGGGCCGAAGGCTGGCTCGATTTCGTGACTCAGGGCGGCGGCATCGCGCTGGTCGTGTTCTATCTGCCCATCGCGCTGTGGCGGACGCCGCCGGGGCCGGGCCGGCGGGCCCTTGTCGTCCTGCTCGTGACCGCCCTCCTCACCCTTGCGGCGGGGCTCCAGTTCCGGCGCTTCATCATCGAATTCGCGGCGGTCGGGGCGGTGGCATCCGTGGGGTTGCTGGCCTCGACGGCAAGATCGCTCGATGGCCTTCGCCTGCTGCCGCGTGTCGCCGGGCTCGTCCTGGTAACACTGGGCATGACGCTGGGCCTGCCCGTGATCGGCTCGATGCTCCAGGCCCGCGACCGGGAAAAAGTCGCGGAATGCGACCCGTCCCGGCTGGTCGCCGCGCTGGACGACATCCGCCCCCCGGCCCTGCGGGGCGCCGATGATCCCATCGTGCTGTCCGACGATATCAACATCGGCCCCCGAGTCGCCTATGAGACGGCCTTTCGCACGGTGGCCGGGCCCTATCACCGCGGCTCGGCGGCACTTGGCGATTCGATCGCCTTCTTTTCGGGAGCGGATCCCGAAGCCATCCTGCGTCGGCGCCAGGTCGACTATGTCGCGGTTTGCCTCGTGGGGGCCGGTGGCATCCTGCGGCAGGTTCAGCCGGGCGGTCTGGGACGGGATCTCGCAGCCGGAAAGGTCCCAGATTACCTTGTTTCCGTGACCATTCGACCCGATCTGGCGCAATCTCTGGCGCTTTTCGAGGTTCGCCGTGCAATCGAAACGCCGCGTTAAGAATTGGCGCTCATATTCTACCCATGCGCCGGGCGGATTGAATGGCGCTACGAATATGGTACCCGTCTGACGGGATCGGATAACGGCCGATGTCCCGAACAGGAGAGAAAAAATGCTTCGCACTCTGATCACTTCGATGCGCAAGACCGACGAGCGTGGCGCGACGGCCATCGAATACGCCCTGATCGCCGCGCTGATCGCCGTCGCCGCCATCGTGGCCATGGGCTTCGTCGGCGACGGCATCAGCAACGTGTTCACCAATGTCGCGGACACGCTGAACGACGCCACCTAATCGGTTGGATGAACCCTTCGGGGCTGTATTTGACCGGTCCTTCGCCCCGCTGCATCGTCACTGCGATACAGCGGGGCTCGACTTGAGGGGCGTCTCGGCATGATCAAGGCTGTGTTGTGCCGGCGAGCCGGTCAGGGTCCCGGGTCCCCCAATGAACAGGGGGCGACATCGCTGGAATATGTCTTCATCGCCAGCCTGATTTCCCTTGTCGTTTTCCTCGTCGTCTTCCAGATCGGCGACTGGGTCGCCTTCCAGTTTGGCCGGATGGTGAACGCGCTCTGACGCTCACCCCCGAAGCCGCCGATATCAGGCGAGCCGGGGCCATGTCGGCCCGATCGGCCTCCGATCCATGAGGATCGGCCCCTTGCCCAAACAACCGGAACTGCGGCGCTGCCTCAAGGCGTGATGATCGTGATGCTGCGTGCCGGCAGGGCCGTGCCGGGCACCTTCGGGCTGTCCGATGGCGGGGCTTCAGCGGCGACGCCCGCCGTGGTGGTGGCGGTGTCCGTCGCGG
>NZ_JBAQRT010000014.1:0-2534 GCF_049306435.1 Zavarzinia sp. | reverse complement strand
GGCTGGGCCCTGTCGCTCGATCCGGGGGAGGGCGTGCCTTGCGCCGAACCCGCGCCCCGGCCGCCGCTGGCCGCACGCCCTTTCGTGTTCTCCGTCTCGGCGGTCGAATTGCTGGTGCGCGATCCTTACGCACTCTATGCCAAGCAGATCCTGCGCTTGTCTCCGCTCGATCCCATCGACCAGCCACCCGGCGCCTCCGACCGGGGCACCATCATTCACGACGTGCTGGACGGCTTCGTCCGGGGCCACATGCGGGGGCCGCTGCCCGCCGACGCGGTGGAGCGGCTGATCGCGCTCGGCCGCGAAGCGTTCCGCCGTTTCGACGACTGGCCGGTGGTGCGCAGTTTCTGGTGGCCCCGTTTCGTCGAGGTCGCCCATTGGTTCGTCGCCGAAGAGAGCCGCCGCCGGGCCGAGGGGATCGAGCCGCTGGCGGTCGAGACCAAGGGTTCGCTGCCGCTCGATGTCGGCGGGGTCGAACATGTTGTCACCGCGCGGGCCGACCGCATCGATGGCCGCCCGGACGGTTATGCGATCGTCATCGATTACAAGACCGGCATACCACCCAGCAAGGCCCAGATGGAAGCCGGGTTCCGCCCGCAATTGCCGCTGGAAGCGGCGATGATCGCGGCCGGCGCCTTTCCCGAGGTCGGCCGGCGCCCGGTGGGCGCGATCGAGGTCTGGCGCCTGAAGGGCGGCCGGCCGCCGGGCGAGATCAAACATGTCGGCGATGACGACACCGACACGATCGCCGCCGCCGCGCTGGCGGGCGTGGTCCGGCTCTTCGCGCGTTACAGGGACGAGGGTCAGCCCTATCTCTCGGCGCCCAATCCGCGCCAGAAGGGTTATGGCGACTACGACCATCTCGCCCGCGTCGGCGAATGGGGCGGGGAGGGCGAGGCATGACCGCGTTGCAGGATGCCGCCGCCGACCCTCGCGCCTCGGTCTTCGTCTCGGCCTCGGCCGGCACGGGTAAGACCCATGTGTTGACCAACCGGGTGCTGCGTCTCCTGCTCCAGGAGAATGTCGCGCCCGAGAAGATCCTGTGCCTGACCTATACCAAGGCGGCGGCGGCCGAAATGGCCAACCGCATCCAGGACCGGCTGGCCGCCTGGGCGGTGGAACCCGAGGCGCGGCTTTCCGCCGCCATCCGCGACCTGACCGGCGACATTCCGGAGATCGAGACGATCACGAGGGCGCGGCGCCTGTTCGCCCGCGTGCTCGATGCCCCCGGCGGCCTCAGGATCGAGACCATCCACGCCTTCTGCCAGTCACTGCTGGGGCGGTTTCCGGTCGAGGTCGGCCTGCCGCCCCGTTTCGAGGCGCTGGACGACGAAGCCGCCGGCACCCTGCTGGCCGAGGCGACGGGGGAGGTTCTGTCGTCCGCCGACCCGGAACTGGCGGATGCGGTCCAGCATCTGTCGGGCCTCGTCAGCGATGTCGCCTTCGAGGGGCTGATCGGCAGTTTCATCGCCCTTCGCACCCGGCTGCCGGAAGATCTGGGACCGGCCAGCATGGCACGGCACCTTGCCGATCTTGCCCGGCTGTTCGGCGGCAAGCCCAGGGACACGGGCGGAAGGGCCGAGGTGATCGCCCGCTTCAGCGAAGGTCGGGGCAAGGATTTCGCCCCGATCGAGCGTGCCGTCGCGGCGCTTCGCGGCGGCACGGCGACCGATCAGAAGATGGCGGCGGCCCTGGCGCAGGTCCGCGTCGCCTTCGATTACGACGCCTATGCCGCCGTGTTCCTGACCAGCGCGGGCGAGCCGCGCAAGAACCCCATGACGAAGAAGCTGGGCGAGCGCTTCCCGGCCGAACGGGACTGGATGGTGGCGGAAGCGGCCGAGCTCGCCGCGCTCGAGGTCGAGGCGACGGCGGCGGAGGTTCACCTGGCGTCGCGCGCGCTGCTGATCCTCGGCACGGCGATCCTCGAGCGTTACACGAGGGCCAAGGCGCGGCGCCGGGCGATCGATTACGACGACATGGTGCTGAAGGCGCGCGACCTGCTGACCAGGGGCGCGGCGGCGCCCTGGGTTCTCTTCAAGCTCGACGGCGGCATCGACCATTTGCTGATCGACGAGGCGCAGGATACGAGCCCCGCCCAGTGGCAGCTGGTGCGCGCCCTGACCGGAGAATTCTTCGCGGGCGACGGGGCGCAGGGGCGCCATCGCACGGTCTTCGCCGTCGGCGACACCAAACAGTCGATCTATTCGTTCCAGGGCGCCGCGCCGGAGATTTTCGGGGCGGAGCGCCAGCGCACTGGCAAAGCAGCGGGCGAGGCGCGGAAACTGTTCCGGCCGATCGAACTCGACACCTCCTTCCGCACGGCGCCCGCCGTGCTGGCCCTCGTTGACGCGGTTTTCGCCCTGCCGCAGGCGCAGGACGGTGTCGTCGAGGGCGAGGGCCTGCGTCATCTCGCGCATCGCGCCGGGGCGGCCGGCAGCGTCGAACTGTGGCCGGTCGAGGACGGCGAGACGGTCGAGGAGGCGGAAGCCTGGTCCCCGGCCGAGGTCGCCGCCCGCGGCCGCTCGGCGGAAGAC
>NZ_JBAQRT010000013.1:0-1943 GCF_049306435.1 Zavarzinia sp. | reverse complement strand
GAGCGGGGCTCGTCGGGGCGGCCGGGGTCGGCGGCCGGCTGGGCCGGAGGGAAGATGTGCCGCCATCGGGCGCCGCCGGCTCTTCCGCCGCCGGGGGCACGACCGTTGGGGGCACCGGAGCCGGGGTCTCGGGCGCGGGGGTTTGCGGGGCGGGCGCTGTCTTGCCCGTCAGCCCGCCGAGAAAGCTGCCCTGGGCCCAGGCCGGGCTGGCCATGGCGCCGCCACCAATAACGATGCAAAGGCCGATGGCCGTCCAAGTCCGTCCAGTCACTATCCCCATCTCCCCCGCGACGGCGCCGTCACTGCCCGCCATGCGGGACTGTTGCCACCATACAGCAAAGCGGCGCCGCGTCCCAGCAAGCCCGACTTGACGACGCGGGAAGCAGGTCCATAAGGTCGGGGCTGCGCGCACCTTCTTGTGACCGGAAGAGGCAAGTGTGGCCCCGGTCACAGCGGGGGGGAAAGGCGGCGTGTTGAAATGGCGCACGGTCGATGACCGGCACCAATTTTAGGAGTGGACGGGATGAATATCCGTTCTGTCGCGATGACGGCGATGCTGACGGTTGCGGGGGTCGCAGCCGTGTCGGCGCCCGCCCTCGCCGAATACAAGGTCTGCAACAAGACGACGAAAACCACCTCGGTCGCCGTCGGCTATTACGACGACAAGACCCCGGATGGCGTCGAGAACGGCGTCTGGGTGTCGGAAGGCTGGTGGAACGTCGAGCCGGGCAAATGCGCCACGCCGATCACCGGCCCGCTGAAGGTCCGCTACGTCTATGTCTATGCCGAACATCCGGACGGCAGCGGCTGGGCGGGCGAGAATCCCTTCTGCGTGAAGGACGCCGAATTCACCATTCGCGGCAACGAGAATTGCGAGCGGCGCGGCTTCTCTTCGAAGCAGTTCTCGGAAGTCGACACGGGCGCGGAATCGAAGTCCTACACCACCAACCTGACGGACGATTGACCGTCAGACGCTGCCCGGCGGCAGATGACGCTTGGTCTTCGCCGTCGGCAGCGCGGTCAGCGGGTCTTCGGGCCAGGGATGTTTGGGGTAACGGCCGCGCAGATCGGCCCGCACGTCGGCATAACCCCGACCCCAGAAGCTGACCAGATCCTGGGTCACCTGCACCGGCCGTCCCGCCGGGGACAGAAGGTGCAGCGTGACCGGGACCCTGCCCTTCGCCACGCTCGGTGTTTCGCGCGCGCCGAACATTTCCTGCAGTTTCACCGCCAGCACCGGCGCCTGCCCGCTGCCGTAATCGAGGGCGTGGCGATTACCCGATGGCACATCGAGATGCGACGGCGCCTCGGCGTCGAGCGCCTGACGCCGCGGCCAGTCGAGGCCGGCGGCCAGGATCTCGTGCAGATCGAGGCGCCTCAGCCCCTCCAGCCGGGAAATGCCGGCCAGATAGGGCAGCAGCCAGTCTTCGAGACCGATCAGCAGCGCCTCATCCGACCAGTCGGGCCAGTGCTCCGCCGCGGGATCGAGCCGGTGCAGGAAATTCACCCGCGCCCGCAACGCCGTCGCCGCCGGCGACCAGGGCAGGCAATCGAGCCCCCGCGCCCGGATCGCGGCCAGAAGCGCCGCGCTGACAGCTTCCGCCGGTGGATCGGACCAGACCGCGTCCTCGATCACGATCTCGCCCAGGCGCTTGCGGCGGCGGGCGCGGACCTGGCCGCTGGCGTCGTCGAAGGCGACCTGCTCCTCGGTGGTGATCTGCCCGGCGAAGAGATCCTGGACATCGGCGGCGTCGAGCGGCGCGGCCAGATAGACCCGGCCATCCTTGCGGCTACCGTCGAGCGACGCGATGGCCAGCCATTCCCGCGCGGCCAGCGGCTCCGCCGGGTCGAGACGGGCCGCCGCGCCCGAGGCCATCAGATAGAGACCGCCGCCACCCGGCCGGCGCCGCGCCACCCGCTCGGGATAGGCAAGGGCGACCAGA
>NZ_JBAQRT010000012.1:0-5709 GCF_049306435.1 Zavarzinia sp. | reverse complement strand
CCTCGATGCGGGAAACAACCAACGGCCAATCGTGATCGTCGACGCTGATGTCCATTCAAAGCTTGAATCACAATCAGCCAGAAAGGGGAATCCATTATCTTAGCGCCTATGGGCGAAGGCCGGGATCTTGCGCCGGTAAGGGCGCCGGGCAGCGGCTGCCCGGCCCGCCTACCCGCATGGGGGGCTGCCTCAACCTTTTTATAACCGCGACAATTCGCAAGGTGGCGGGCGTCCAGGGCGCCGCAACCGGGCGTGAGCCGCGGCGCGCACCGCGGCCCGCCCGAAAAAAACAATCAGGGAGGAGAGGTCGAGCCATGACCGCACGAGCCGCCGGACAGCGTGAGGCGTCGACGCCTCACGGCATCATCGTCCGCAAGATCCCCTTTGCCTTCGACGAGGGGATCGAGCCGATCTGGAATCCGGCGCAGCCGGAATGGAGCCATATGGTCAATGGCGCCTCCCTGACCATGCCCTATCTCGAGCCCTTCCTGATCCGGACCATGCGCGAGGCCATGGCCCTCGTCGACGATCCGGGTCTGAAGGAAGATGCGCGCGGCTTCATCGGCCAGGAGGGGCAGCATTTCCAGAACCATCGCCGCTACAACGAAATGCTCAAGGCCAGGGGCTATCCGGAACTGGCCGAGGTCGAGGACGAGATGGAGGCCGACTACATACGCTTCCAGAAGAAGTCCCTGCGCTGGCGCCTCGCCTACACGGCCGGTTTCGAGACCATGACCGTCGGCCTGACGGAATGGTTGATCACCAATCGCCGCGCCTTCTTCGCCGACGCCGATCCTTCGGTCACCTCGCTCGTGCTGTGGCATATGGTCGAGGAGACCGAGCACAAGACGGCGGCCTTCGATCTCTATCAGGCCGCCTTCGGCGATTACTGGCCGCGCGTGTGGGGCGTCTTCTGCGGCAGCCTTCACGTCATCAAGTGCAGCCGCAAGGCCTATATCCTGATGCTGGAGCGGGACGGCCGGTGGCGCAACGGGCGCAGCCGGCTGCGGGTCTGGCGCCGGGCGGCGGACATGCTGTGGAATGTCGGCAAGGTCCTGGTCGGCTCGATGATGCCGGGGCATCACCCCAGCCGGGTCAGCGATCCCGCCTGGGTCCGGCAATGGGCCGATGCCTATGCCGGCCTGCCCGAGAACCATATTCCCCTGCTCGACACGCGCGATCCCGAAATCCCGGCGCGCTTCGCCTGAGCGGCAATAAAAACGACAAGAAGGAGAGGAAAATGGCGTCTTCACCCGAGATTTCGAGGCTGCAAAGGGTCCTGATCGGCCATGGCGCGCTGCTGCTGTTCGCGGCGGGGGTCATCGGTTTCGGCTTTCTGTTCTTCCTGATGGGCAAGATCGCCCTGTGGCCGATCCCCGGGGAGATCGATTATCAGATGCCGGGCACCTATGACGCCTGGCGCATGGCCCATATGGAAGGCATCGCCAACGGCCTGCTGCTGTGGCTGACGGCGGTGGTGCTGCCGCTGCTGCCCTTCGCCTTCAAGGCGCGCAAACGCATCGCCTATGGCATGATCGTCATCGGCTGGACCATCGTCGTCGCCTCGGCCATCGATCCGCTGTTCCCCGACAGCCGGGGCCTGCAGTTCGGCGGCCCGATGACCAATCAGATCGCCTTCTTCCTGTTCTATGTCGGCGTGCTCGGCGCCATGGTGGTGCCGGCCCTCATCGCCTATCGCTGCCTGCGCCCGGCCAAAACCGAGGCGGCGGCGCTGGAAACGGCGCGCGAGCGCGTGGCGTAAGACACGAAAAAGCCCGCCCCGGTCGGCCGGAGCGGGCTTTTGAAGGACGAGAGCCCTCGGGCTTACGCCTTCAGGATCGAGCGACCGGCGTAGCGGGCGATATTGCCCAGCTCTTCCTCGATGCGGATCAGCTGGTTGTATTTCGCCGTGCGGTCGGAGCGGGCGAGCGAGCCGGTCTTGATCTGGCCGCAGTTGGTGGCGACGGCGAGATCGGCGATGGTCGAATCCTCGGTCTCGCCCGAGCGGTGCGACATCACCGCCTTGTAGCCGGCGCGGTGGGCCATATCGACCGCTTCCAGCGTCTCGGACAGGGTGCCGATCTGGTTCACCTTCACGAGGATCGCATTGGCCGTGCCGGCCTTGATGCCGTCGGCGAGGCGCTTCGGGTTGGTGACGAACAGATCGTCGCCGACCAGCTGGACTTTCTTGCCGATGGTCTCGGTCAGCAGCTTCCAGCCGGCCCAATCGTCCTCGGCCATGCCGTCCTCGATCGAGACGATCGGATAGGCTTCGACGAGACCCTTCCAGTAATCGACCAGGGCGGCCGATTCCAGCACCTTGCCCTCGCCTTCCAGGTGGTACTTGCCGCCCTTGAAGAATTCGGTCGAAGCGGCGTCGAGCGCCAGGGTGACATCCACGCCCGGCTTGTAACCGGCCTTCTCGATCGCCTTCATGATGAAGTCGAGGGCGGCCACGGTGCCGTTCAGATTGGGGGCGAAGCCGCCCTCGTCACCCACGTTGGTCGAGAAGCCGGCGGTCTTCAGCTCGGCCTTCAGGCGGTGGAAGATCTCGGCGCCCATGCGCACGGCGTCGGCCACGGTCTCGGCGGCCACCGGCTGGATCATGAATTCCTGGATGTCGATCGGATTGTCGGCATGGGCGCCGCCGTTCACGATGTTCATCATGGGGACCGGCAGCACGCGGGCGGTCGGGCCACCGATATAGCGGTAGAGCGGCACGCCCTGCTCTTCCGCCGCCGCCTTGGCGATCGCCATGGAGACGCCGAGGATGGCATTGGCGCCGAGGCGGGCCTTGTTCGGGGTGCCGTCCAGATCGATCATCTGGGCGTCGAGCGAAAGCTGGTCTTCCGCGTCCTGGCCGGCGAGGGCGTCGAAAATCTCGCCGTTCACGGCTTCGACGGCCTGCAGCACGCCCTTGCCCATGTAGCGGGTGCCGCCATCGCGCTTCTCGTTCGCCTCATGGGCGCCGGTCGAGGCGCCCGAGGGCACGGCGGCGCGGCCGAAGGCGCCGGATTCGAGGACAACGTCCACTTCGACGGTCGGGTTGCCGCGGCTGTCCAGAATCTCGCGGGCGTGGATATCGACAATGCCGGTCATCTTGAGAATCCTCGAAATCAGGCTTGCTGTTTTGCGTTATAGGCCTTGGTCAGGCGGTCCAGATCGACGAGGCCGGCAAGAATGCCTTCGATCTTGTCGAGCGGCACCATGTTGGGGCCGTCGGAAGGCGCGCTGTCCGGGTTCTCGTGGGTTTCCATGAAGACGCCGGCGACACCGACCGCGATGGCGGCCCGGGCCAGCGTCGGCACGAAGCGGCGATCGCCGCCCGAGGTGGTGCCCTGCCCGCCGGGCTGCTGCACCGAATGAGTGGCGTCGAAAATCACCGGGTGTCCGGTCTCGGCCATGATCGGCAGCGAGCGCATGTCGGAGACCAGCGTGTTGTAGCCGAAGGAGGCGCCGCGCTCGCACAGCATCGTGTTCGGATTGCCGGTCGATTCGATCTTGGCGGCGACATTCTTCATGTCCCAGGGTGCCAGGAACTGGCCCTTCTTCACATTGACCGCCTTGCCGGTCTCGCCGGCGGCGATCAGGAGATCGGTCTGGCGGCACAGGAAGGCCGGGATCTGCAGCACGTCGACCACTTCGGCGACCGGGGCGCATTGGTCGGGCAGATGGACGTCGGTGATCACCGGCAGGCCCAGGCTTTCCTTGACCTCGGCGAAGATCGAAAGCGCGGTGTCGAGGCCGATGCCGCGGTTCGACTTGACCGAGGTGCGGTTGGCCTTGTCGAAGCTCGACTTGTAGATCAGCCCGATGCCGAGGCGGCCGGTGATCTCCTTCAGCGCCGCCGCCATCTCGAGGGCATGGCCGCGCCCTTCCATGGCGCAGGGCCCGGCGATCAGGGTGAAGGGCAGATCGTTGCCGATGGTGAGGTTGCCAACGGCGACATGGCGCGGCGCGGTCATCTGCCTTCTCCTTGGTGATCAGACCAGACGGGACTGGTCGAGTGCGGCCTTGATGAAGCTGGCGAACAGCGGATGCGGATCGAAGGGCTTCGACTTCAGCTCGGGGTGGAACTGTACGCCGATGAACCAGGGATGATCCGGGATCTCGACGATCTCGGGCAGCTGGCCATTGGGCGACAGACCGGAGAACAGCAAGCCGTGCTGCTCGAGACGCGGCACGTAATTGATGTTCACTTCATAGCGGTGGCGGTGGCGCTCGCTGATCTGCGTCGTGCCGTAGATCTGCGCGGCGTGGGAGCCCGGCTTCAGCACCGCGTCATAGGCGCCGAGGCGCATGGTACCGCCCATGTCGCCTTCGGCGCTCCGGGTTTCCTTCTCGTTGCCGCGCACCCATTCGGTCATCAGGCCGACGACGGCTTCGTCGCAGGGACCGAATTCGGTCGAGGACGCGTGGGCATAGCCGGCGAGATTGCGCGCCGCCTCGATCACCGCGATCTGCATCCCGAAGCAGATGCCGAAGTAAGGCACCCGGTGATTGCGCGCGAAATTGGCCGCCGCGATCTTGCCCTCGACCCCGCGATAGCCGAAGCCGCCGGGAACGAGGATGCCATCGACCTCCTCGAGGTGGGCGACCGCGTCTTCCTTCTCGAAGGTCTCGGACTCGATCCACTCGAGATTGACCTTCACGTTGTTGGCGATACCCCCGTGGTACAGGGCTTCGGCCAGCGACTTGTAGGCGTCCTTGAGGCCGGTGTATTTGCCGACGATGGCGATCGTCACCTCGCCCTCGGGCTGGGTCCAGCGGCGTTTGATTTCCTGCCAGCGGGCCAGGTTCGGCGCCGGGGCCGTGAGGCCGAAAGCATCAAGGATGCGGTCGTCGAATTTCTCGGCGTGATAGGAAATCGGCACTTCGTATATCGAGCCGACATCCAGCGCCTGGATGACATTCTCGGGCCGGACGTTGCAGAACAGCGCGATCTTCCGGCGCTCGCTCTCGGGCACTTCCCGATCGCAGCGGCACAGGATGATGTTCGGCTGGATGCCGATCGAGCGCAGCTCCTTGACGGAATGCTGGGTCGGCTTGGTCTTCAGCTCGCCGGCGGACGGGATATAGGGCACCAGGGTCAGGTGCACATAGACCGCGTGCTGGGGCGGCAGATCATTGCCGAGCTGACGGATCGCCTCGAGGAACGGCAGGCTCTCGATGTCGCCGACCGTGCCGCCGACCTCGACCAGGACGAAATCCGTGTCGTCCGTATCGGCGAGGACGAATTCCTTGATCGCGTCGGTGACATGCGGAATCACCTGCACGGTGCCGCCCAGATAGTCGCCGCGCCGCTCCTTGGTCAGGATGGTCTGGTAGATCCGGCCGGTGGTCACATTGTCGGACCGCCGGGACGGAACGCCGGTGAAGCGCTCGTAGTGGCCGAGGTCGAGGTCGGTTTCCGCCCCGTCGTCGGTCACATAGACTTCGCCGTGCTGATAGGGACTCATGGTCCCCGGATCAACGTTGAGGTAGGGGTCGAGTTTCCTCAAGCGAACGGAAAAACCCCTGGACTGCAGCAGGGCACCGAGTGCCGCCGAAGCCAGACCTTTGCCGAGCGAGGAAACCACGCCGCCGGTGATGAAGATGAACCGCGCCATGGGCGTACAGCATACCAAATGGCGCCGTCGTTACTCAACGACGGCGCGTTGCACCAAGGGTTTCCGTCAGTTAGCCGGGGCCGGGGGAACGGCGTCCGGG
>NZ_JBAQRT010000011.1:0-29580 GCF_049306435.1 Zavarzinia sp. | reverse complement strand
TCTGGTCGCGGTCGCGAGCAATCCGGTCGACGCGGTCTGGACCGACCGGCCGCCCACGCCGCTGTCGCCGATGAAGCCCCATGCCCTCGGCTTCGCCGGCGAAAGCCACGAGGACAAGATCGCCCGCCTCGCGAAGGGCCTTGCCGCCGAGGGGCTGGACGCGGCGGTGATCAGCGCGCCCGATGGCCTCGCCTGGCTGCTGAACGTCCGGGGGCAGGATGTGCCCAACAATCCGCTGTCCCTCGGCTTCGCCCTCCTCGAGGCGGGCGGCGAGGGTCATGTCCGGCTTTTCGTCGATCCGGCCAAACTGACCGACGAGGTGCGCCGCCACCTCGGCAACCGGGTGACGATTGCGGCGCCGGACGAGCTCGGCCCCGCGCTCGATGCCCTCGGCGCCGCAGGCGCGAAAGTCCGCCTCGATGCGGCGACGGCCGGGGTCTGGCTGTCGGCGCGGATCGCGGCGGCCGGCGGCACGCCCCTGCCCGGCCTCGATCCCTGTGCCCTGCCGAGGGCGATCAAGAACCCGGTCGAGATCGCCGGCACCCGCAGCGCCCATGTCCGCGACGGCGCCGCCATCGTCCATTTCCTGCACGGCTTGCAACAGGCGGTCGAAGCCGGCGAGACGCTCGACGAACTCGCCGTCGTCGCCCGGCTGGAAGCGGCGCGCGCGGCCCATGCCTGGTTCCGCGGCCCCAGCTTCGACACCATCGCCGGTTTCGGCCCCAATGGCGCCATCGTCCATTACCGCGCAACCGAAGAGACCAGCCGCGTGCTGGAGAAGGGCAATCTGCTGCTGCTCGATTCCGGTGCGCAATATCCGGACGGCACCACCGACGTCACAAGGACGATCGCCATCGGCACGCCGAGCCCGGAACACCGAAACCGTTACACACTGGTCCTCAAGGGTCATCTGGCGCTGGGCGCGGCGCGGTTTCCGGTCGGCACCTCGGGCAGCCAGCTCGACGTGCTGGCGCGGTTGCCGTTATGGATGGCCGGCCTCGACTACGACCATGGCACGGGCCACGGCGTCGGCGCCTTCCTCTGCGTTCACGAGGGGCCGCAGCGCATCTCGAAGATGCCCAACAGCGTCGCCCTGCGCCCGGGCATGATCGTCTCGAACGAGCCCGGCTATTACAAGACCGGAGCCTATGGCATCCGCATCGAGAATCTGGTGACCGTCACCGAATTGCCGGCCCCGGTCGGCGCCGAGCGCGAGATGCTGGGCTTCGAGACCCTGACCCAGGTGCCCTACGACCGCCGGCTGATCGATGTCGCCCTGCTGTCAGCGGCGGAAATCGCGCTGGTCGATGCCTATCACGCGCGGGTGCAGTCGACCCTCACGGCATTGCTGCCGACGGAAGACCGCGCTTTCCTGATCGCCGCCTGCGCGCCGCTGGCCTGAAGCGGCCGAGCGTCCTACCGGGCGCGAGGCGCCCGGGGCGGCAAACCGAAAGGCACGCCCGGTTCATGCTTGCCGTTGCGGATGGTGAAACTGGTCTTCACGCTGGCGACATTGGGCGCCGGGGTCAGTTCCCGGGTCAGGAACGACTGGAATTCGGCCAGGTCGCGGGCGACGATCTTCAGGATGAAGTCGATTTCGCCGTTCAGCATCCAGCATTCGCGGACGAGCGGCATGGCCCGCACCCTCTCCTCGAAGGCGACGAGATCGGCTTCGGCCTGGGAGGCGAGGCCGACCATGGCGAAGACCGTGACTTCGAAGCCCAGCGATTCGGCATCCACCTCGGCGTGATAGCCCCGGATGAAACCCGATTCCTCGAGAGCCCTGACCCGGCGCAGACAGGGTGGTGCCGAAATCCCGACCTGCCGCGCAAGATCGACGTTGGTCATGCGGCCATCGGTTTGCAGATGTGCCAGAATCTGCAGGTCGATTTCGTCAAGCTTTACCTTGGTCATGCGCTCCCCCTGTGGCGGCGCATTATCAGGCCGTGCCCAGCGATACGAAAGAAAATTTCACGACAAGATGCAAAATGCCGACGCAACATCGGCAAGCGGGGGATTAGACGCCAGTTTCGTCCGCCGTCAAGGTTCATGCGGAAAGCCGCGCGCCGCCTCTTGGCGGGCCATGCCCCCAGCGCATAACATGGTGATCTACAGGGAACCCATATAGGCGATTCTCTCAACGGATTCTCGTTGCCCCGCGGGGCGACGGAACAGAACAAAGGTGGAGTTGTCGGGAATGACGGAGCGTCGCCACGCCAGGGTGCTGATCATCGGCTCCGGACCCGCGGGCTGCACCGCGGCCATCTACGCGGCCCGGGCCTGCCTCGATCCCGTCATGGTGCGCGGCCTGACGCCCGGCGGCCAGCTGACCATCACCACCGAGGTCGAGAATTACCCCGGCTTCGCCGAGGCGATCCAGGGCCCTTGGCTGATGGAGCAGATGGAGGCTCAGGCCCGCCACGTCGGCACCACCATCATCGACGACATCGTGACCGAGGTCGATTTCAGCCGCCGTCCCTTCACCCTGAAAGGCGATTCGGGCACCGAATATACCGCCGACACGGTGATCATCGCGACGGGCGCCAGTGCCAAATGGCTGGGCCTGCCCTCGGAACAGAAATACCAGGGCTTCGGCGTTTCCGCCTGCGCGACCTGCGACGGCTTCTTCTATCGCGGCAAGAAGGTCATCGTCGTCGGCGGCGGCAATACCGCGGTCGAGGAAGCGCTCTACCTCACCAATCATGCCTCCAGGGTCACGCTGGTGCATCGGCGGGGCGAGCTTCGCGCCGACAAGACCAACCAGCGCCGCCTGCTCGCCCACCCCAAGGTGGACGTGATCTGGAACAGCGCGGTCGAGGAAATCCTGGGTGGCGAAGATCCGCCCGGCGTGACCGGCGTGAGGCTGAAGAATCTGGAGACGGGCGCGATCAGCGAACTGGAGACCGACGGTTTCTTCGTCGCCATCGGCCATGCGCCGGCGACCGAATTGTTCAAGGGCAAGCTGCCGATGGACGATTCCGGCTATCTGCTGACCGCGCCCGATTCGACGGCGACCAGCATCCCCGGCGTCTTCGCCGCCGGCGACGTGAAGGACCATGTCTTCCGCCAGGCGGTCACCGCCGCCGGCATGGGATGCATGGCGGCGCTGGAGGCGGAACGCTTCCTGGGCCAGCATGAGAGCGAACAGGCTGCGGCTGCCGAATAACACGGCGATGCGTGCGCAGAAAAGCGTGCGTGAATTGGGGGGCGCGCGATGATGGACTGGGACAAGCTGCGGATTTTCCACGCCGTTGCCGAGGCTGGCAGTTTCACCCATGCGGGCGAAGTGCTGAACCTCTCGCAATCGGCGGTCAGCCGCCAGATCAGCGCCCTCGAGGAAAGCCTCAAGGTCTCGCTGTTCCACCGCCATGCCCGCGGCCTCATCCTGACGGAACAGGGCGAATTGCTGTTCCGCACCGCCCATGACGTCTTTGCCAAGCTGGCCATGGCGGAAGCCATGCTGGCCGACACCAAGGACAAGCCCCGGGGCGAGCTGCGGGTGACCACCACCGTCAGCTTCGGCATGTTGTGGCTGACGCCGCGGATCAAGGAATTCTCGGATCTCTATCCCGATATCCGCGTCCACCTGATCCTCGATGACGACGAACTGGACCTCGGCATGCGCGAGGCGGATATCGCCATCCGCTTCCGCGCGCCCGTCCAGGCCGATCTGGTGCAGCGCCGGCTGGTGCAGGTGACCAATCACCTCTATGCCGCGCCGAGCTATCTGAAGCGCTTCGGGGCGCCGAAGAATATCGACGATCTCGACAATCACGCCATCCTCGCCTATGGCGCCGCCGTGCCCCAGCCGCTGGCCGATGTGAACTGGCTGCTGGCCAAGGCGACCGATCCGCAGCGCCCGCGCAAGCCGGTGTTCACGGTCAACAACATCTATGCCCTGATGCTGGCGGTGGAATCCGGCCTCGGCATCGCCGCCCTGCCCGACTATGTCGCGCGCGGCAACACCAGGCTGACCCAGGTCCTGCCCGACAGCGCCGGGCCGACCTTCGATACCTATTTCGTCTACCCCGAGGAATTGCGTGACACCAAGCGTATCGCCGTGTTCCGCGACTTCATGCTGCGCAAGGTCGCCGAATGGGGCTTCTGAGCCCCATTCCGCACCGCAACATACCGACAAAACTGTCACAAGATTGAAAACGCAGGGATTTTCCCTGCGTTTTCATTCCATGCAAAAATTGCAACAGCCGCTGCTCGCAATAGCAATGGTGACTGAGCGGTCGCGGGATTATTTATCACTTCGACGCCGCCGCTTGCGGTGGCTTTGAATACCCGCCCCACTCCTCCCCCGGGCCGGTATTCGGTCGGGTGGTTTGCCCCCCATTCCCCCGACCAACTTCACGATCTTTTGACGTGAAGCCTCCCTGTAAGACTTGCCGGGCCTTTGGGCCCGGCTTTTTTTTGCCTTCTGCTTTGGGCGGACTCAGTTTTTCCGTCCAATTTGGCGGTATTAAACCGCGTCGTTCAGACAACCCTTTGTTCCAGCGTGCTTTTTCACGTCAGGGAAATACACCCGAAACGCATATTCATCCGATTTGGAACCACTTTTCATCGCTATTCAGGGGCATTTGCCGCCATTCTGAATGTCACCGGGGCGCCGAGCCGTGCCCGCATGACCAAGTGGAGGTGTACCCGAGATGAAGCCCGATGCCGGCGCCGCCGTCGCCCTGACCCTGCTTCAGATCGAAACCATGCGCCGTGAAATCCAGGCGAGCGTGCTCGACACGATGATGACGGCGAACCAGCAGTATCTGGAGCACCAGCTGGACCAGGACGATTTCGTGGTGGCCAATGAAATCGCCCGCCTGCTGAAGGAAAGTGTCGCCATGGCCGGTGATATCGCCGCGCGATTGCGCCTCAGTGTTCCGCAACCCGCCGCGCCCGGACCGATGCCGCGGCCCGCCCAGGGAGAGAACGCATGACGATGTATTCCCCCGCCTTCCCCGCCACGCAAGCCTATCGGCCCTTGGCGGAGGACCAGATGCTGATGCGTCTGCTGTCGGTGCTGCGCTACCCGCCCCAAGGCACCGAATACGGCCTTATCGAGCGCAACGCCTGCCGCCTTGCCCTGGGCATCACCGGCTTCGAGCTGGACGCCGTGATCCGTCGTGGTCGCCAGCGCGGGCTTGTCGACACCCAGTCGGCCTATGACCGCGTCGCGCTGACGCCGCGCGGCCTGCAGAAGCTGCTTTCGGCCTGATCACATGTAGAGCGCCTCGTGCTCCAGCCCCTTGTAGAGGCTGGCCACCTGCTCGCCATAGCCATTGAACAGCAGGGTCGGCCGCCGCTCGTCGGTGCCGAGCACGCGCTCGAACGCCTGCGACCAGCGCGGATGCGGCACCTGCGGATTCACATTGGCCCAGAAGCCATATTCGTCCGGCCCCAGCGACTGCCAGAAGGTTTCCGGACGCTGATCGGTGAAGGTGATGCGGACGATCGACTTGATCGACTTGAAACCGTATTTCCACGGCAGGGCCAGGCGCAGCGGCGCCCCGAACTGCGGTGCCGCCGGCTTGCCGTAGACACCCGTGACCATGAAGGCGAGATCATTCGCCGCCTCCTCCATGGTCAGGCCCTCGACATAGGGCCAGGGGTAGAAGGAATTCTGGCGCTGGCCGCTGGCGATCTTGGGATCGTTGAAGGTCTCGAAGCGGATGTATTTCGCCGCCGACAAAGGCTCGGCCAGGGCCAGCAGCGCGCGTAAGGGAAAGCCGGTCCAGGGCACCGCCATCGACCAGGCTTCGACGCAGCGGTGGCGATACAGCCGCTCTTCCAGCGTGAAGCGGCCAAGCAGGTCATCGATCGCCCAGGACGCGGGCTTCGCCACCATGCCGTCGATCACCACGGTCCAGGGGCGGATCGGCAGCTTGTCGGCATTGGCCCAGATCTGCTTGTGAGTGCCGAATTCGTAGAAATTATTGTAGGTGGAGGCCCATTGTTCGTCGGTCTGGGGCCGGTCGAGAATGAAGGCATCGTTGCGGCGGGCAGGATAGAGCGGGGCCGAAGGATCCGGGACCGACGCACCGCCGCTCTCGGCCTTGGCCGGGTTGCTGTCGCCATCGCAGCCGGCGAGCAGGGCGATGGTGCCAAGACCCGCCATTTTCATCAGGCGCCGACGGTCGAGAAAGACACTCTCGGGCGTCGCGTCGGCTTCGCGCACCTGGTCCCAGGGTTTGCGGATCCGGATCAGCATGGCGAACTCTCCCGTGACGGCGGCCGGCGGCCACAAACTTCCACAGGGAGAGTTTCGCCGGGGCCGGCCGAAAGGTTACACCAGCCGGCCCCTTTGTTCACCAACCGCTCAGGCGAGCGTGGCGCGCAGCATCCAGGCGTGCTTTTCCGAGGCGGTGACACGCGCCACCATCAGATCGGCCGAGGAAATGTCGCCCAATTCGCCCAACTCGCCTTCCGCCTTGCGCAGATTGCGGGCCAGGGCCTCGTTGGTCGCCATCAGGTCGCGCACCATTTCGTCCGCCGTCGCGCCTTCAGCCGCCTCGCCGATCGAGGCCAGCTTGCCAAAGCCGGCCAGCGAGCCGGGCGCCTTGAAGCCGAGGGCGCGGATGCGCTCCGCGATCTCGTCGACCGCATCGTGCAGTTCTTCGTACTGCCCCTGGAACATCGTGTGCAGCATGTGGAAATCGCGACCCGTCACATTCCAGTGGTAGTTATGGGTCTTCAGGTAAGCGGTGAACGTATCCGCCAGCGCCGTGCCGAGGATGGCCGCGGCCTTTTTGCGCGCCGCCTCGTCGAGACCGATATCGACACCCGCTTCATTCGTCTTGGCCATGATCACACCTCCTGTCTGGAAACAAACATAGGGCCGAAATCCGCCCCTTTCAAGAATATTTCTGGAATTATTCTAAACACCTTCCATGGCTGGCAGTTCGACCGGCGGCTTGCCTTGCCGGCCGCGACTGATCCCTTCGAGCCGGGCCAGGATGGCATCATGGACGGGGACCGCCACGCCGAATTCAGCCCCCAGCCGGGCCACCGCGCCGGACAGGGCCATGACTTCCAGCGGCCGCCCCCCCTCCATGTCGTCCAGCATCGACGAGCGAAGACCCGTTGGCATCCGGGCCAGGACATCCATAACCTCGGATTCGATGACTTCGCCAAGGGCCACCCCCGCCGCGCGGCCAACCGCCGCAGCTTCGGCCACGGCGGCCGCCAACATGCCGAAGCTGACGGGATCGTTGCGGATGGACCCGATGTCGGCGCGGGCAAGGCAACTGACCCCGGCGAAGGCCGCCATCAGGCACAGCTTGCGCCACAGCACCACGTCGACGTTGGAGAAGACATTGACCTCGAAGCCGGCGGCGTTGCCGACATCGACGAATTCCGCCGCCAGCGGCCCCAGCACGCCCGAGACCGGCGCCAGTTCCAGCACCACCCGGGGCGCATCGACACGGATGAGGCCAGGCCCCGCCAGCCGCGCCGCGATATAGGCCCCGCCCCCGAGCACGCGCCGCGCGCCAAGGCGCCGGGAGAGCCGATGAGGGGCATCGATGCCGTTCTGCAGGGTCAGGACCAGGGTGTCAGGCCCCAGCAGGGGGCCGGCGACGGCCGCCGCCGCCTCGTCACCGAAACACCGGACCGCCATCACGACGATGTCGCAGGGCCCGACCGCCGAGGGGTCGCGCGTCACATGGATCCGGCGCAGGGAAAATTCGCCGGCCGCGCCCTCGATGGTCAGGCCGTGGCTGCGCAGGGCCGCCAGATGGCTACCCCGGGCGATGAAGAAGACTTCATGCCCGGCTTCCATCAGCCGGGCACCGAAATAGCCGCCGACGCCGCCGGCGCCGATGACGGCTATTTTCACGGGCGGCTCATTTCAGGGCCGCGCAAGCCCGCTGGATGCGGGTGCAGGCCTCGGTCAGCGCCTCTTCCGACGTCGCGTAGGAGATGCGGAAATAGGGCGAGAGACCGAAGGCCGCGCCCTGCACCACGGCGACACCTTCGCTTTCGAGCAGATAGGTGACGAAGTCGCCGTCATTCCCGATCACCTTGCCGTCCGGCGTCACCTTGCCGATCACGCCCTCGCAGGACGGATAGACATAGAAGGCGCCTTCCGGCCGCGGGCACTTCAGGCCCTTGGCCTGGTTCAGCATCGAGACGACGAGATCGCGCCGCTGCTTGAAGCGCTCGGCCCGGGGGGCGATGAAATCCTGCGTGCCGGTCAGGGCCTCGACCGCGGCGGCCTGGCTGATCGAGCAGGGATTGGAGGTCGACTGGCTCTGGATCTTGGCCATGGCCTTGATCAGGGCGGTGTCGCCCGCGGCATAGCCGATGCGCCAGCCGGTCATCGAATAGGCCTTGGAGACGCCGTTCACCGTCAGCGTGCGGGCATAGAGCGCCGGCTCGATCTCGGCCGGGGTCACGAACTTGAAGCCGTCGTAGACGATATGCTCGTACATGTCGTCGGTCATGATCCAGACATGCGGATGCCTGACGAGGACGTCGGTCAGCGGCTTCAGGTCGTCGTATGAATAGGCCGCGCCCGTCGGGTTCGAGGGCGAATTCAGGAACACCCATTTGGTCTTCGGGGTGATCGCCGCCTCGAGCTGGGCCGCCGTCACCTTGAAACCCGATTCGAGCGTCGTCTCGACGATGACCGGCGTGCCGCCCGCCAGCAGAACGATATCCGGGTAGGACACCCAATAGGGCGCCGGAATGATCACTTCGTCGCCCGGGTTCAGGGTCGCCATCATGGCGTTGTAGATCACCTGCTTGCCGCCGGAGGCGACATGAACCTGCTCGGGCGTGTAGGTCAGGTTGTTCTCGCGCTTGAACTTCAGGCAGACCGCCTTCTTCAGCGCGGGCGTGCCGTCGGGCGCGGTGTATTTGGTGTCGTTCGTCTCGATCGCGCGGATACCGGCGGCCTTGATGTTGTCCGGCGTCGGGAAATCGGGCTCGCCGGCGCCGAGGCCGATGACGTCGCAGCCGGCCGCCTTCAGTTCCGCGGCTTTCTGGGTCACCGCGATGGTCGGCGACGGCTTGATGCGCGCGAGGGACGAAGCGATGAAGGCCATGAGAGCACCAGTCTTGTGGTTGGCGAGGAAAACGCGCCGGAACCCTAGCCCCGCCCTCGGCCCGCTTCAAGAGCGCAGGCGGCTCCGGCGCCCTCGCGCGGGCGCGTCATGCATTTGTGTCAGGGCTGCGCCCGCTTCCGGTGTGGCGGCGCCGGGCCGACGGCCCTATAAGGAACATATGGCGAATATGATGGACGGCCCGAGCCTGGCCGAGATAGCGGCCTGGGTCCCGCACCGGCCCGAACGCCCGGAGAAATCCGAGGGCGGGCGCCGCTTCGAACTCGTGTCCGATTACAAGCCGGCGGGCGACCAGCCGGCCGCGATCGAGGAACTGGTCGCCGGCGTCGACGGCGCGGAGCACAATCAGGTCCTGCTCGGCGTCACCGGCTCGGGCAAGACCTTCACCATGGCCCATGTGATCGCGCGGACGCAGCGCCCCGCCCTCGTCCTCGCCCACAACAAGACCCTGGCCGCCCAGCTCTACGGCGAGATGAAATCCTTCTTCCCGAACAACGCGGTCGAATATTTCGTCTCCTATTACGACTATTACACGCCCGAGGCCTATGTGCCCCGGACCGACACCTATATCGAGAAGGAATCGTCGATCAACGCCCAGATCGACCGGATGCGCCATTCGGCCACCCGCGCCCTTCTCGAGCGGGACGACGTGATCATCGTCGCCTCGGTGTCCTGCATCTATGGTATCGGCTCGGTCGAGACCTATACCGCCATGACTTTCGGCCTGAAGACGGGCGAGACGATCGACCGGGCGGAACTCCTGCGCAATCTCGTCGCCCTGCAATACCGGCGCAACGACGCCGCCTTCCAGCGCGGCACCTTCCGCGTCCGGGGCGACAATGTCGAAGTCTTCCCCGCCCACTACGAGGACCGGGCCTGGCGCATCTCGCTGTTCGGCGACGAGATCGACGCGATCTCGGAATTCGATCCGCTCACCGGCGAGAAGACCGCGCCGCTCGACTTCGTGAAGATCTACGCCAACAGCCACTATGTGACGCCGCGTCCGACCCTGCATCAGGCGGCGAAGCAGATCCGGGTGGAACTCGCCCAGCGGCTGGAGGACTACAAGGCGACCGGCCGGCTTCTGGAAGCCGAGCGGCTGGAACAGCGCACGACCTTCGATCTCGAAATGCTGGAAGCGACCGGCTCCTGCGCCGGGATCGAGAATTACTCGCGCTATCTCACCGGGCGCCGCCCGGGCGAGCCGCCGCCGACCCTGTTCGAATATCTGCCGGACAATGCCCTCGTCTTCGTCGACGAAAGCCATGTCACCATCGGCCAGCTCGGCGCGATGGAGCGGGGCGACAACAAGCGGAAGTCGACGCTCGCCGAATACGGCTTCCGCCTGCCGTCCTGCATCGACAACCGGCCGCTGAAATTCTCGGAATGGAACGCGATGCGGCCGCAGACGGTCTTCGTCTCCGCGACCCCGGGCAAGTGGGAGATGGAACAGACCGGTGGCGTCTTCACCGAACAGGTCATTCGCCCCACCGGCCTGATCGACCCCGAATGCTACATCCGGCCCATCGCCAAACAGGTCGACGATCTCGTCGCCGAATGCCGGGCGGTGACCGCCAAGGGCAACCGCGTCCTCGTCACCACCCTGACCAAGCGCATGGCCGAGGATCTGACCGAATATCTGCATGAGGCGGGGATCCGCGTCCGTTACATGCATTCCGACATCGACACGCTGGAGCGGATCGAGATCCTGCGCGACCTGCGTCTCGGCACCTTCGACGTCCTCGTCGGCATCAACCTGCTGCGCGAGGGGCTGGATATTCCGGAATGCGCCCTCGTCTGCATTCTCGATGCCGACAAGGAAGGTTTCCTGCGCTCGGAAACCTCGCTGATCCAGACCATCGGCCGCGCCGCCCGCAATGTCGACGGCAGGGTGATCCTCTATGCCGACAGGATCACCGAATCGATGCGCCGCGCCCTCGACGAGACCGATCGCCGCCGCGCCAAGCAGCGCGCCTATAACGAGGCGCACGGCATCACGCCGGAATCGATCCGCAAGCAGATCGGCGACATCCTCGAATCGGTCTACGAGGCCGATCATTCGAGCGTCGATCTCGGCGACGACGGCCGCAAACACCTTGTCGGTCACAATCTGAAAGCCTATATGGCCGATCTCGACAAGCGGATGCGCACAGCGGCCGCCGAACTCGAGTTCGAAGAGGCGGCCCGGCTGCGCGACGAATTGCGCCGGCTCGAAGCCTCCGAACTCGAAATTGCCCAGAACCCCACCGCGCGGCCTTCGGCCCCCACCGCCGGCGCGCGCGGCCGCTCCAGCGGCGGACGGCCGGGTGTTAGCACCCCGAAGAAAAAGCCGGCTGGTCGCTGATCCCCCATGTCCGAGGCCCCTTCCCCATGTCCAAGAGTTTCGTAAGCCCCGTCGGTTTCGCCGACGCCCGCCAGGGTCTCGCCCATCTCTTCGTCCGCGGCCTGATGGTCGAAGCGGAAATCGGTGTCTGGGACCACGAAAAGGGCCGGCGCCAGATCATCCGGCTCGACATCGATCTCGCGGTGGACGACCCGCGTTCCGCCGGCGACGACCACGGCAAGGTCGTCTGCTACGAATGGGCCTCGAACGAGGCGCGCGCGGTGGTCGCCACAGGTCACTTCAACCTCGTGGAACGCGTCGCGGAGGAAATCGCCGACCGCCTGCTGTCGGACCCCAGGGTTCACGCTGTTCGCATTCGCGTCGAGAAACCGGGGGCGATACGGGGTGCCGAAGCCGCCGGTATCGAGATCGTTCGCCTCGGCGTCGGCAGCCTCGACGTGCGTCCGTAAGGTTCCCGCCGGAACGTGCAGGGAACGGCGCCGTGACGCGGGGCGCGTGAAATTGTACACAGGCGCGGCTAGCAGTCGGGGGAAGACCGCGTCAAGCTGAAAAATGGTTAAAAAATCCCGGCCAAATTGGCATCGCCGCCGTAAGTCATTGATTTCATTAGGGCAGCCCCGGGATGCTCAATTTATGAGCAAGGAGGCGGGGACCTAGGAAATGCGCGGGGGAGCGAGCTTGCTTCAAGGGTTGCCAACAAGGTTATCCACAGGAACGGTGGAAAGTGTCAGGATGAAGACGGGACAGTTTCAATGCAGCCTGCCGACATTTATGGCAACCGAGGATTCCCGCGGCTTTGAGGACTGTCATAATTGCCCCGCACCCTGTCATTTCGCCACCTTCGCTGTTGCAGCATGACTGATGCCCGCTGGAAGCGGCGCGGAATCGGACCAGAACGGGTTCATTGAATGACAGCGGATGGCGATAACGACATCACGGCCGAAGACGAGTCGCCGGTCGGGGACGAGCCGGCGGCCGACAGCACGCCCGAATCGCGCGGCCGCGGGCTGATCCGCCGCCATCTCGCGACGCTCGGCAGCGGCCCCGGCGTCTACCGGATGCTCGATGCCAGGGGCGAACTGCTCTACGTCGGCAAGGCGCGTAATCTCAAGCGTCGCGTGTCGCAATATGCCAACGGCGTCCACCCGTCGAACCGCATCGCCCGCATGGTCTCGGAGACGACGGCGCTCGAGGTCATTGTAACCCATACCGAGGCGGAGGCACTCCTCCTCGAGGCCAATATGATCAAGCGGCTCAAGCCGCGTTACAATGTGCTGCTGCGCGACGACAAGTCGTTCCCCTATATCATCATCGCCAAGAGCCATGCCTGGGCGCGCCTCGGCAAGCACCGGGGCGCCCGGGGCGAGAAGGGCAGCTATTTCGGCCCCTTCGCCTCGGCGGGCGCGGTCACCCGCACGCTGAACGACCTGCAGCGCGTGTTCCTGCTGCGCTCCTGCTCCGATTCCATCTTCGAGAGCCGCAGCCGGCCTTGCCTGCTCTATCAAATCAAGCGCTGCGCCGGACCTTGCGTCGATCTCGTCTCCAAGGCCGACTACGACCATCTGGTCGCCCAGGCCGAGGAATTCCTCGGCGGGCGCAGCCAGGCGATCCAGCGCGAGTTGTCGGAAAAGATGACCGAGGCGGCGGAAACCCTCGATTACGAGCGGGCGGCGATCTTCCGCGACCGCATCAAGGCGCTGACCGCGATCCAGGCCCATCAGGACATCAACACGGATGCCGTGGGCGAAGCCGACGTGATCGCGCTTCATGTCGACGGCGGTCAGGCCTGCGTCCAGGTCTTCTTCTTCCGGGGTGGCCAGAACTGGGGCAACCGGGCCTATTACCCCCGTATCGACAGGACCGACGAGGAGCCGGCGATCCGCGCCGCCTTCATCGCCCAGTTCTACGACGAGCGTCCGCCGCCCCGCCTGATCCTGGTCGATGGCCCGGTCGATGACGTTGACCTGCTGACCGAGGCCCTGTCGGCCTCGGCCGAGCGGCGAATCGAGATCGCCGAGCCGAAGCGCGGCGCCAAGGCCGATCTGGTCGACCATGCCCGCACCAATGCCCGGGAAGCCCTGGGCCGCCGCCTCGCGGAAACCTCGGGCCAGGCGAAGCTGTTGCAGGCGGTGGCCGAGGCGTTCGACCTCGAAGCGCCGCCGAAGCGGATCGAGGTCTATGACAACAGCCACGTCATGGGCACCAACGCGGTCGGCGGCATGATCGTCGCCGGGCCGGAAGGCTTCATGAAGAACGCCTATCGCAAGTTCAACATCAGGGGCGAGGACATTACCCCGGGTGACGACTTCGGCATGATGCGGGAAGTGCTCACCCGGCGTTTCAAGCGCCTCGTCACCGAAAACCCGGACCGGACGGAAGGCGGCACCGCCTGGCCCGATCTGCTGTTGATCGACGGCGGCGCCGGTCAGGTCAGCGCGGTCATGGACATCCTGAAGGACCTCGGCGTCGAGGACGTGCCGGTCGTCGGCATCGCCAAGGGCCCCGACCGCAACGCCGGGCGCGAGCGCTTCTTCCGCCCCGGCAAGCCCGAGTTCAGTCTGGAGCAGCGCTCCCCCGTGCTGTATTTCCTGCAGCGCCTGCGCGACGAAGCCCATCGCTTCGCCATCGGCACCCACCGCGCCAAACGCGGCAAGGCGGCGGTGCAATCGGTGCTGGACGAGATCCCGGGCATCGGCCCCTCGCGCAAGAAGGCGCTGCTGCATCATTTCGGTTCGGCCAAGGCGGCGGCGCGGGCCGGGCTCACCGATCTGGAAAAAGTGCCAGGCATCTCGAAAACCGTCGCGAAGCTCGTCTATGATCACTTCAACGAAAAAGCCTGAACCGAGCGCACGATGATCACGAATCTGCCCAACCTGCTGACCCTGTTCCGGATCGTCGTCATCCCGCTGATGGTCGCCGCCTTCTTTCTGGATTTCCCGATCGCCAACTGGGTCAGCCTGACGCTCTATACCGCAGCCTGCGTCACCGATTATTTCGACGGCTGGCTGGCCCGGGCCTGGAACCAGGTCTCGCCCCTCGGCCGCTTCCTCGATCCGATCGCCGACAAGCTGCTGATCGCCGCCGCCCTGCTGATGCTGGTCGCCAAGGGCCATATCGTCGGCCCCGCGGTCGTCGCCGCCGTCGTCATCATGTGCCGGGAAGTGCTGGTCTCGGGCCTGCGCGAGTTCCTGGCCGAGTTGCGGGTCAGCGTGCCCGTGTCCAAACTGGCGAAATGGAAGACGACGGTGCAGATGCTCGCCCTCGGCTTCCTGATGGTCGGCCGCGCATCGCCGGACGCGATCCCGTCCGAGGATATCGGTCTGTGGTGCCTGTGGATCGCCGCCGCGCTCACCCTCGTCACCGGCTACGACTATCTGCGGGCGGGTCTCAAGCACATCACCGGCAAGGCCTGAGGCCATGCGCGTGCTCTATTTCGCCTGGGTGCGGGAGCGGATCGGCACCGGGGAGGAAGACCTGGGTCCCCTGCCCGGCATCGCCACGGTTGGCGCCTTGCTGGCGGCGCTCGCCGCGCGCGGCCCTCGCCATGCCGAGGCCCTGGCCGATCGGAAGGCGATCCGTGTCGCCGTCAATCAGGATTTCGCCACCGACGAGACCCCGGTCGCCCCGGGCGACGAAGTGGCGATCTTCCCGCCGGTGACCGGCGGCTGAGGCTCAGGACAGGATATCGCGCAGGCGGAACCACATCATGGCCGCCATGAGGAGCGGCGTGCGCAGCAGGCGACCGCCCGGGAACGGGTGATGGCGGATGCGCGAGAAGACATCGAAACGCCCCGCGTCGCCCGAAATCGCCTCGGCCAGCAGCTTGCCGGCCAGATTGGTCAGGGCGATGCCGTGACCCGAGAAGCCTTGCGCGTAATAGATATTGCTGCCCAGCCGGCCGAAATCGGGCAGGCGGTTCACCGTGATATCGACGAGACCGCCCCAGAAATGCTCCACCTTCACGTCCCGCAGCTCGGGGAAGGTGCGCGCCATCTTGGCCCGCATGACCAGCGGCTCGTGCGGGCCGGTGCGCCCGGAATAGGAGGCTCCGCCGCCGAACAGCATCCGGTTGTCGGCCGACAGCCGGAAATAATTGAGCACGAAATTGCTGTCCGAGATGCAGGACCGGCCCGGAATCAGCCGGCTGGCAAGATCCTGGCCCAGAGGCTCGGTCGCGATGATGAAGGTCGCGACCGGCATGATGGTCCGGGCCAGCCTTGGCCTCAGGCTGCCGACATAGGCATTGGCCGCCAGCACCACGGTGGCGCAATCGACCTCGCCGTCGCGGGTGACGACCAGCGGCCGCGCGCCTTCGCGGATCTCGGTTACCCGGCTCGCCTCGTAAAGCACGACGCCCTCGCGCTCCGCCGCCTCGGCCAGGCCAAGGGCGAAGTTCAGAGGGTGCAGATGGCCGCTGCCGAAATCGAGCACGCCGCCGTGGAAACGGTCGGAGACGACCTGCGAGGCCAGTTCCTCGCTGTTGAGCGGGGTCAGGCCGCCATAGCCGTATTTCCGCGCCATCAGCTCGACATCCTCGAGCATGGCGGCGTAATGCGACGGCTTGGTCGCGGCATGGACATAGCCCGGTTGCCAGTCGCATTCGATGCCATGGCGCTGGATGCGCCGGCGGACGATATCGGTCGCCTCGACCGTCATGTCCCAGATCGCGCGCGACGCCGCCTCGCCCAGCATCTTCTCGATGCTCGCGACGCCCGGGTTGAGGCCGTTCAGCATCTGGCCGCCGTTCCGCCCCGAGGCGCCCCAGCCCACGCGCTCGGCCTCCAGCAGGACGACGCGGAAACCCCGCTCCGCCAGCTCGAGCGCGGCGGCAAGCCCGGTGTAACCCCCGCCGACGACGCAGACATCGGCCGATACCCTGCCCTTCAGCGCCGGACGGATCAGGCTGGCATTGCGGCTCGAGACGTAATAGGAGGCTTCGTATCCGGTCATGATCCGCAGGCTGGCCGGGCCGGCCGGCGCCGTCAACCCCGGGAAGCGAGAGGCCTGCCATGACATCGACAGACTGGCGATTTTCGATCGTCGATGCCTTCCACGCGCATTTCTATATCGAGGATGATCCGGAAAGCCGTCCTGGTGTCGAATGGGTGATCGAAATCGCGCGCGGGCCGGCGTGCGTGAAGGTTCTCGTGCGCGGCGTCTTCGCCGACGACCTCGGCCCGAAGACCCGGGCCGATCACCGCTACCAGGCCCAGACCGGCATCGGCTTCCTCGCCGATATGATCGAGGACGGCTGGCACCCGCGCGAAGGCGAACAATTCCTGATTGAAATTCACGAACCGGACGAAGACGCTTCTCCTGAAACGGGCATCCCAGGCAACAAATTACCCCGCGTCGCAAAATGAAAATTCCCGCAATGCGGCATATTTCTGTGAAATGACAAATAAAATTTCCGGATCGGCTTGATATTTTCAGCGACCTTTTTCCGGGATATGGCATTTCTGGCGCGGCGTTACCATTCCGGCTCAAAGATCACTTGGATATCATGTCAATCGGAACAAACTGTTCCGAGGTCGGTCGGTTTTGCCGGCCTGTCCTTGGGGGAGGAAAGACATGTCTAATCTCAGCGTGCGCACGTCGCTCGACGCCTATCAGTTCGTTTTCTTTCTCGCGTCCGGCGATGTCGATACGGAAACGGCGACCAAACTACGCATCCGAATCGGCAGCGACGATTACGTCGACTTCATCGGCACGGGCTTCACCTACGACAGCTCGGGCACCCCGACCGGCGGCACGGTGAAGTCGGTGACGTCGGTCATCGACGGCGCGGTCCAATTCACCATGAACCAGTTCGCTGTGCCGGTGACATCCGTCGTCGCGGCGATCCAGAGCATGAATCCCGACGCCGTGCTCGACCTGTTTCTCGGCACCAACGACCGCCTGACCGGCAAGGATGGCAACGACGTGCTCTACGGCTTCGGCGGCACGGATTCGATGACCGGCGGCCTCGGCCAGGATTCGCTCTATGGCGGCGACGGCAACGACAAGCTCTATGCCGACGACAGCGTGGCCGATCACGTCGAGGGCGGCATCGGGAACGACACCTACTATATCGACAGTCTCGACACGGTGGTCGAACTCGACGGCGAAGGCACCGACACGATCTATGTCTCGGGCTATTACCATCTGAGCGATTCCCAGAACGCGATCGAAAATCTCTATGCCGTCGGCGGCGATACGGACCTTGCGGGCAACGCCCTGCGCAACACGATCAAGGGTGCGTCCGGCAACGACACGCTGTCCGGCCTTGGCGATCGCGACACGATCTTCGGCGGCTCCGGCAACGATACGATCATGGGCGGCGCCGACTACGACCGGTTGTTCGGGGAAGGCGGCGCCGACACGATCTTCGGCGACGACGGCACCGACCGCATCGACGGCGGCACCGGCAACGACCAGCTCTACGGCGGCGGCGACGATGACGACAAGGACACGTTCATCTTCTACGTCGGCAGCACCAGCTTCGGCCGCGACACGATCCACGACTTCGAGGACGGCACAGACCGCATCGAAATCCATGGCTTCACCAATTTCGCCGGGGCCGTCGCCGGCGGCATGATCATCACCGAGGACGCGGGCGGCAATGCCATCGTCAAATTCAGCAACCCCATCGCGACGATCACCCTCGCCGGACTCGATCAGTCGCAGGTGACCACGGCCGATTTCGTCTTCGTCGCGTGAGACAACCGCCGCCTTCGGCTCGATTGCGGAGGCGGCGGCTCCGACATCCATTGACACGGCCACGGGAAGGCCATGGAATTGCATATAGGACGCAGGACGAAAGAGACACGGCCCCTTGACCGAACACACCACGGTTCGATTTCCATATTTCTTCGTGACCGTGCCCGCCCCCTGCCCTTACCTGCCGGGGCGGCTGGAGCGAAAGGTGTTCACGCGCCTCAATGGCGACGATCCCTCGGGCCTGAACGACAGCCTGACCCACGCCGGCTTTCGTCGCAGCCAGAGCATCGCCTACAAGCCGGCCTGCGAAGGTTGCACCGCCTGTGTCTCGGTCCGTGTCCCGGTCGAGCGGTTCACCCTCTCGCGCGGGTTTCGCCGCACCCTGGCCCGCAACGCCGACCTCGTCCTGACGGAGCGGCCGCCGGTCGCGACCAACGACCAGTTCGCCCTGCTCCGCACCTATCTGCAGAGCCGGCACCCCGGCGGCGGCATGGTCGAGATGGACGCCCTCGATTACGCCGCCATGATCGAGGACAGCCCGATCGAAACCCATGTCGCCGAATATCGCGACGCCGATGGCCAGCTTCATGCCGCCTGCCTGATCGACCGACTGCAGGACGGCCTGTCCCTCGTCTACAGTTTCTATGACGCCGACGACGCCGCGCGCTCCCTCGGCACCATGGTCGTGCTCAGCCAGATCGCCAGGGCACGCGACCTCGGCCTGCCTTACGTCTACCTCGGCTACTGGATCGAGGATTGCCGCAAGATGACATACAAGGCGCGCTACCAACCGCTTGAAGGACTTGGCCCCGAGGGGTGGAAACCTCTACAAATCAGTCCCGATAGCGATTCGTAACAAAGCCACCGGCACCCGAGGGGGGAACACGCCAGATGAAGGGTCCAATCGACGCCAAGCGCCGTCGCTTTCTTGCGTCGGCCGCTGTCGGCGCGGCGGCCGCGGCGACGGCCTTCCCGGCCCCCGCCATCGCGCAAGACAAGCGCGAATGGAAAATGGTCACCTCCTGGCCCAAAGGCCTGCCCGGCGTCGGCACCGGGGCGGAGCGAATCGCCCAGCGCATCACCGAAATGTCCGATGGCCGCCTGACCGTGAAGGTCTATGCCGCGGGCGAGATCGTGCCCCCGCTGGAATGCTTCTCGGCGGTCGCCGAGGGCAAGGCCGAGATGGGACACGACGCGTCCTATTATCACATCGGCAAGCACCGCCAGGCGCCCTTCTTCACCACCGTGCCCTTCGGCCTCACCGCCAACGAACTGTCGGCCTGGATCCATTTCGGCGGCGGACAGGAGTTGTGGGACGAACTTTACGCCGGCTTCGGCCTGAAGCCCTTCCTCGCGGGCAATACCGGCACCCAGATGCTGGGCTGGTATCGCAAGGAATTGAAGACGGCCGAGGATTATCAGGGCCTGAAGGTCCGCATGGCCGGCCTCGGCGCCGAAGTCGTGAAGCGTCTCGGCGCCACCGTCGTCACCGTGCCGGGGGGCGAGATTTTCCAGGCCCTGCAGAACGGCACGGTCGATGCCGCCGAATGGGTCGGGCCCTATAACGATCAGGCGCTCGGCCTCAATCAGGTCGCGGAATATTACTATGGCCCCGGTTTCCAGGAGCCGAGCGCGGGTCTCGAACTCATCGTCAACAAGACGCTCTACGACGAGTTGCCCAGGGACCTGAAGCAGATCGTCGCCGTCGCCGCCCAGGCCGCGCATGACGATCTCTGGGCTGAATATACCCTGCGCAACGGCGAGGCGCTGGCCAATCTCATTTCCAAGGGGACCAAGGTCGCCCGCGTGCCGAACGAATTGATGGTCGCCATGGGCACCGCGTCCGGCGAAGTCCTCGCCGAGGAGCGGGACAAGGCCGATGCCATCGGCAAGAAGATTTTCGAGTCCTTCCTCAAGGCCCGCGGCCCCGCCAGCGCCTATACCCGCATCGGCGAGCAGGCCATGGCCAATGCGCGGGCCCTCGCCTACAAATATATCGAATGACCCCCTCCCGGCGTCGGCCGGGAAGCCGCTTTATTGCCCGGCGTCGGCCGGGTCGCCCTCGAAATCATTCATGAAATTCTTCAGCGCGTCGTCCGGGGACTGGCCCCCGGCGGCGCCCGGCGTCGATACGCGCGCGGTCGGGAACACCTGTTCCGGCAGCCAGGTCGCCAGGGCCGGCATCGCCGCCAGGATGGCCAGCGCCAGGATCTGGATGACGACGAAGGGCACCGCGCCGCGATAGATATCGGCGGTGCGGATCGACGGCGGCGCGATCCCCCGCAGGTAGAACAGGGCGAAACCGAAGGGCGGGGTCAGGAACGAGGTCTGCAGGTTCACGCCGATCATGACGCCGAGCCAGATCGGGCTGATGTCGAAACCAAGCAGGACCGGCCCCGCGATCGGCAGGACGATGAAGACGATCTCGAAAGTGTCGATGAAGAAGCCGAGGATGAACATCACGGCCATCACGGCGAAAACCGCGCCGAAAGCCCCGCCCGGCAGGTCGCGCAGCACGGATTCGACCAGCATGTCGCCGCCCAGCCCCCGGAACACCAGGCTGAAGGCGGAGGCGCCCATCAGGACGACGAAGACCATCGACGAGATGGTCAGGGTCGAGCGCATGACCGAGCGCAGTTCGGCGAAGCCGAGGCGCCGGCGCAGGGCAGCCAGCAGCATCGCACCCATCGCCCCGACAGAGGCCGATTCCGTCGGCGTCGCGATCGAGGCCATGATCGAGCCCAGCACGGCGAGGATCAGCAGAAGCGGCGGCAGCAGGGCGAAGATCACATCCCGCGCCAGAGTGGCGCCGCCCGCTTCCTCGCGCAGGGCCGGCGCCGATTCGGGCCTGGTCCAGGCGCGGAACAACACGAAACCGAGATAGAGCAGGACGAGCAGCAGGCCCGGCCCCACCGCCCCGGCGAACAATTGCCCGACCGAGACCGGATCGGGCGCGTAATTGCCCTTGGCCATCTGCGCCGAGGCATTGGCGCCCTGCAGGATATCGCCGACGAAGATCAGCACCGTCGAGGGCGGAATGATCTGGCCAAGGGTGCCCGAGGCGCAGATGACCCCGGTCGCCAGCTTGGGGTCATAGCCCGCCCGCATCATGGCCGGCAGGCTGAGCAGCCCCATGGTCACCACGGTCGCGCCGATGATGCCGGTCGATGCCGCCAGCAGCGCCCCCACCAGCACCACGGACACGCCGAGGCCGCCGCGCATCCGCCCGAACAGCCGGCCCATGGTCAGCAGCAGGCTCTCGGCGATGCCCGATCGCTCGAGCACGACGCCCATGAAAACGAAGAGCGGCACGGCGACCAGGACCTCGTTGGTCATGGTGCCGAAATAGCGCTCGGCGAGGCTCGACAAGTCGAAATTGAATGCCCCCAGCGCCTCGCCGACAAAGGCGAACAGAACGGCGCTGCCGCCGAGGGTGAAGGCGACCGGAAAGCCGATCATCACCAGGACGACGGAGGACAGGAACAGCAGGACGGAGAGCAACTCGCCGATCTCGTGGCCGGTCATCGCGCCGCCTCCCCCTCGCCTTCGCCTTCGCCTTCTAGGCGGGTGGCATGGCTCTCGTCACCACGCAGCACGAGGACGGAGCGGGCCATGAGGGCAAGCCCCTGCAATCCGACCAGCAGGCAGAAGGCGACCAGCATGAACTTGAGGACATAGAGGGCCGGCATTCCCCCCGGCTGGCCGGACGATTCGCCGATCGCATAGGACGCGATGAAGAAGCGCCAGGACGCGCCGCTGACGACGCCGAGCCAGGGAAACAGGAAGAAGACGCAGCCCAGCAGGTCGATCCAGGCCCGGCGCCGGGGCGAGGCGCCGCGATAGAACAGGTCGACCCTCACATGTCCGCCGACCTTGAACGTGTAGCCGGCGCCGACCAGGAAGACCGCGGCATGCAGCCAGACATAAGTCTCCTGCATCCAGACGAAGCCGATGCCGGCGACATAGCGGAGCACCGCCACCATGAAACAGACCACCACGCAGGCCAGCGTCGCGAAGGACAGCACGCCCCCCACGGCCTCGTTCAGGCGATCGACCGAACGGACGAAACCGCGCAGGAATGCCATCTGTCGTTACCCCCCAAGGGCCGGGATCTTGAACGAGGTTGTCGAGGCTCACAAGGTGCTTGACCGCGAGCGGGCGACAGGGTCCCTTGTGGCCATGGTGCCGGTTTTCCGATCCCTTGTCCTCGTCGCGCTGTTTGCCGTGGCCGCCTGTGCCGACCTCGAGCCGGCCGCGGTGCCGACTCATGTCGGCTTGACCGCCGTGACGCCGCAACCCCCGGTCATGCCCACAAGGCGGCCGGCGTGGAAGCCTGGTCTTCCGAGGGAAGATATTGGTGCCCTGCCCGCGCCCGAACCTGTCGGCCAGCCCGCGTCCTTCATCACCGAAGCCCGGCCCCTGACCCCGGACAATCTCGCCCCCGCGCCACCGCCACCGGCCGTGACCCCCGCCTCGACCCCGGCGCTGTCTCCCGGCGCGACGACACCCGGCCTTCGTCTGTCGCTGCGCCTGCCGAAGAAGCTACCGCTGACCATCGGCCCGATCGCCCTGCCGATCGAAGCCAAGCTGAGCAATATCGGCACGCGGGAAGCGCGGCTGAGCGCCCAGACGCCCTGCGATGTCGTGGTCTGGCAGTTGCAGGACGCGCGCGGCGAGGTCCTCTTGTCCAAGGACGCCGGCATCTGCGCCCAGGTCATCGCCGAATCAAGCCTGAAACCGGGCGAAACCCTGATCACGAGGGACCAGATCAACATCCCCGCCCGCTTGCTGGGCGCCGGCACCTATCACCTGCGCTATGCCTTCTGGGGCACGATGGCGGAAGCGGACGTCAGCGTCGAATAGGCTGTCTAGACCCGGCCGCGCCAGCCGGCGAAACCGACGCGCAGCACCTGCGGCAATCCCCGTTCGGCGGGAAGCGCGAAGGGATCGTGGCCGACCCGGGCCAGGGCCTTCAACCAGCCCTCGGCCACGACGACGGGCAGCAAGGCGGGGGTTGCCGTCCTGGGCAAGGCCCGGGCGGCCTGGCGGGCGGCCGTCAGATGATCGGCGGCATGGCCCGACAGCTCGGCGACGAGGTTTTTCAGCCCGCTTCCGCCCTTGCCGGCGGCGATATCGTCCCGGTCGATGCCGTGGCGCGCCATCAGGTCGGCCGGCAGATAGAGGCGGTTGGCCCCGGCATGAAACGGCAGGGCGCGCAGCAGGCCGGCCAGGCCATAGCCGATGCCGGCGGCATGGGCCGCCTCGTGCCCCTCGCTCCCCGTCCCCAGCACGGCCAGCGCGAGTTCGATCAGCGCCCCCGAGGCACCGTCGAGATAGGTTGAAAGCGAGGCGAGGCTGGGCGGCGGCTGGTCGTCGAGATCCAGTTCCCGCGCGTCGAGCAGACGCTCGAACAGGGCCGGCGGCAGGGCGTGATCGCGAATGGCCGAGGCCAGCGGCGCCACCACCTCATGGGCGCGGATTGGCCGCCCCTCGACGATCTCGGCCAGGGCGTCGCGCCACCATTGCAGGCGGATCTGGCCGATCATCGCGTCCGAGACGATCTCGCGAATGCGGGCGATCTCGAAATTGAAGGCATAGAGGGCGAACAACGCCTCGCGCCGCGCGGGCGGGGCGAAGAGCGCGGTCAGGAAGCGATCCGGGTCATGGGCCCGGACGAATTCGGCGAGCGAGGCCACTCAGGCGACCGGCAGCAAGGCGGCGGCGACCCGCCGCCCTTCGGCGACCAGCACGTTGTAGGTGCGGCAGGCCGCCCCCGTATCCATCACGTCGAAGCGGATGCCGGCCTCGCGCAGGGCCTGTTTCGCCGCCTTGGGCAGCAGGCCGAACCGCGGGCCGCAGCCGATCAGGACGAATTCGAATTCGTCCCGAAGGGCGATCAGCGGGGCGACATCATCCGCATCAAGACTGGCCAGCGAAACCGCCGGCCATGCGGCCGTGCGGCGTTCGGTCACCAGCGCGCCGCCCTCGTGAACCACACCGCCGATGCGAAACCCACCCGCGCCATAGCGTTCGATGCGACGCTCGGCCTGGTCGAGTTCACGCAGCGGCGGCATGATCTCAGCCCTTCTGCGCCTGGGTGCCGCCCGTCGGCGCGGCGGCGGCGGGCGAGCCCCGGCGCAACTTGCCCTCGCCGAGGAAGAGCAGGATGGGCGCGGCGATGAAGATCGACGACGACGTGCCGACGACGACGCCGAACAGGATCACCTGGGCGAAGCCCGACACCGCCGAGCCGCCGAACACCGCCATGGGCGCCATGGCGAGGAAGGTGGTGACCGAGGTGAAGATGGTCCGGGTCAGCGTCGAATTGATCGAGAGATCGATCAGCTCGCGCAGCGGCATCGTCTTGTACTTGCGCAGGTTCTCGCGCATCCGGTCGTAGACCACGACCTTGTCGTTCATCGAATAGCCGATCAGCGTCAAAAGGGCCGCGATGGCGGTCAGGTTGAATTCGATGCCGGTGATGGCGAAGAAGCCCACGGTCTTGGTGATGTCGAGGATCAGGGTCAGCACGGCGCCGACCGCGAACTGCCATTCGAAACGCCACCAGATGTAGATCAGCATGGCGCCGAACGACAGGACGACGGCGAGGATACCGCTGCCGACCAGCTGTTCCGACACCCGGGGGCCGACGACCTCGACCCGGCGCAGGTTCGCGCCCGGCGCGATTTCCGCCAGTTTGGCGCGGACCTGTTCGACCGCCGCCCCTTGCGCCGCCTCGCCGCCCCCCTGGCGCGGCAGGCGCAGCAGGACATCGGACGGACTGCCGAATTCCTGCAGCGAAACCTCGCCAAGTTTCAGGGAATCGAGCGCGGAGCGCATCTTCGCGAGGTCGGCCGGGCCTTCCGTCCGCACCTCGACGACGATGCCGCCGGCGAAATCGATGCCGTAGTGGAGGCCCGGATAGAAGAACAGGACGATCGAGGCGGTCGAGAGCACGGCCGAGGTGGCGATGCCGATGAAACGCCCGCGCATGAAGCGGATCGAGGTGTTCTCGGGGATGATCTTGCGGGCGCCGAACAGGGCGTGAATGTCGAGGATCTTCTTCTTCGTCCACTTCACCCAATAGACCATGCCGACGCGGACGAGCGCCACGGCGGTGAACAGCGACAGGATGATGCCGATGCCCATGGTGATGGCGAAGCCGCGCACCGGCCCTTCACCGAAGAAGAACAGGGTGGCGACGGCGAAAAGCGCGGTCAGATGGCTGTCGATGATGGTCGCATAGGCACGGTCGAAACCCTGGTGCAGCGCCGCCATGGCGCCCCGCCCCATCAGGGTCTCTTCCCGGATGCGCTCGTTGATCAGCACGTTGGCGTCGACCGCGATGCCGACCGACAACACGAGACCGGCGATGCCCGGCAGGGTCAGGGTCGCGCCCATCAGGGTCAGCAGGGCGATCGTCAGCACGATGTTGGCGATCAGCGCGACCACGGCGATGACGCCGGTGACCGAATAGAACAGCACCATGAAGACGATGACGAACGCGGTGCCGATCAGGCCTGATATCTGGCCGGCGGCGATCGCGTCGGAGCCGAGATCGGGGCCGACCGTCCGCTCCTCGATCACGGTCAGGGGCGCCGGCAGGGCACCGGCGCGCAGCAGGACCGAGAGATCATTGGCGCTCTGGACATTGAAATTGCCGCTGATCTGACCCTGTCCGCCGAGGATCGCCTCGCGGATCACCGGGGCCGAGATCGCCTTGCCGTCGAGCACGATGGCGAAGCGGCGGCCGACGTTTTCCCGGGTCACGGCGGCGAAACGCTTGGCGCCCTCGGCATCGAAGCGGAAGCTGACCACCCATTCGCCCGACTGCGGATCGGCCTGGGCACGGGCATCGACCAGCATCTCGCCGGTCAGCAGCACTTTCTTGCGGACGGCCAGCGGCTCGGGCGCATTGGTGCCCGCCACCGGCTCGCCCTGCAGGATTTCGGTTCCCGCCGGGGCGCGGCCGGCGAGAAGTTCGGTCGGATCGACATTCTCGACCAGACGGAAGGTCATCTTCGCGGTCTGGCCCAGCAGATTCTTGATGCGCGCCGGATCCTGCACGCCGGGCAGCTGGATCAGGATCTGATCCGCGCCCTGGCGGGCCACCGTGGCTTCGGCGGTGCCGGTCGCGTCGATACGGCGGCGGACGATCTCGAGGCTCTGGCTGATCGCGCCTGTGGTGCGTTCCTGAATGCCGGCCGGGCTGAGGGTCAGGGTGAATTTCCCGTCCGTCTGCGCGACATCGATATCGGGCACGCCACCGCCGAGCACACCGCCGCCGACCGGGCTGGCCAGGCCACGCAGCAACTGCCGGGCCTCTTCCAGCTTCGTCGTGTCGGTCACGGTGACATTCACGCTCTGGCCCGAGACGCCAAGGCCCGTGTAACGGATGCCGGCGCCGACCAGCGCGCTGCGGGTGGAATCGACCAGGGCTTCCAGCCGCTCCTTCACCACGGCACCGACATCGACCTCGAGCAGGAGGTGCGAGCCGCCGCGCAGGTCAAGGCCGAGATTCACCTGTTTCTGCGGCACCCAGGACGGCAGGCCCTCGAGCGAGGCACGGCTGAACAGGTTCGGCGCGGCGAATATCACGCCCAGGGCGACGATCGCCATGTAGAGCATGATCTTCCAACGGGAATACTGGATCATCTTGTGCCGCTCGATCTGCCGACGGGAATACCGGAAAAGACATCACCCCGCGGGCAGGACCCGCGGGGAGACGATAAGGATTGTGAAACCTGACCTTACGCCGACTTTTCGTCGTCGGCGACGGGCTGGCCCTTGGTGCGGACTTCCGCGACCGTGCTCTTGAGGATGCGGATACGGACGCCTTCCGCGACTTCGAGAAGGACTTCGCCTTCCTGCACCTTGGCGACCTTGCCGATGATGCCCGCGTTGGTGACCACGGTATCGCCACGGCGCACCGCCGCCAGCAGGGCGCGGTGTTCCTTGGCCCGCTTCTGCTGCGGACGGATCATCAGGAAATAGAAAACCACCAGAATGAGCACCATCGGCGCGAACTGGATGAGCATATCCGTGCCACCGGCACCGGGGCCGCCAGCCGTCTGGGCAAAAGCCGAAGAAATAAACATGGACACCATCTCTGCGCGGTTCGAAACGGGCGGACTATAGCGGTTGGGGATGCGAATGCAAATCGCGGCCGCTGTCCCGGGCCGACCAATATGTTAACGTCCCGCCGCCATGACAGATTCCGCCCTCGCCCCCCTGCTCGCCCGCATCGCCGACAGCCTCGACAGGCTCGCCCCCCAGCCGGTGCCCAGCGCCGATCCGCGCGCCTTCGATGCCTATGTCTGGCAGGCTTCGCCGCCCCGTCTGCAGGGCGTCGCGGAGATTTCCCGCGTGCCCCTCGCGCTGCTTCAGGGCGTCGACCGGGTGCGCGACCTGCTGCTGGCCAATACCCGCCAGTTCGCCGCCGGCCTGTCGGCCAACAACGCCCTGCTGTGGGGCGCGCGCGGCATGGGCAAGAGTTCGCTGGTCAAGGCGGTGCACGGCGCGGTCTCGGTCGAGGTGCCCGGCCGTCTCGCCCTGGTCGAGCTTTCGCGCGAGGATCTGCACAGCCTGCCCGACCTGCTGCGGGTGCTGCGCGGGGTCGACCGCCGCTTCCTCTTGTTCTGCGACGATCTTTCGTTCGATGGTCAGGATGCCAGCTACAAGTCACTGAAGGCCGTGCTCGACGGCGGCGTCGAGGGCCGGCCGCGCAACGTGCTGTTCTATGCCACCTCGAACCGGCGGCACCTCCTGTCGCGCGACATGATCGAAAACGAACGCTCGACCGCGATCAATCCCGGCGAGGCGGTGGAAGAGAAGGTCTCCCTCTCCGACCGTTTCGGTCTCTGGCTGGGCTTTCATGCCTGCGACCAGAACAATTATTTCGCGATGATCGAGGGCTACGCCAGATTCTTCAATCTGGATATCAGTCCCGAGGCCCTTCGGGCCGAAGCCATCGAGTGGCAAATGACACGCGGCAGTCGATCAGGCCGTGTCGCCTGGCAGTTCATTCAGGATCTCGCCGGCCGCCTGGGACAGACCCTGTCCTCCTGAGGGCGGCAAGTCAGCCGGCGTCTCCGCACCGGCCCGGCCATCATCGCAGCAGCCGCTCGATCAGCTTTGCCTTGTGGTAGCTGTCAGGAAATGCGCGGTGCTCCTCGACACCCCCGGCATCCGTGTCCGCCCATTCGGCCTGCATTGGCGCGGCCAGCGTGACCGCTGCCGCCACGACCGGCCGCCCGTGGAAATCGCTGACCACCATGTGACCAGACCGATTGATCTCGACCGCCTTGTCGCCGCCGTGCCGGCGACCGTACAACATGCCCTTCTCGGCCCGCTTCGTCAGTTCGCCGACTGAATCGCCATATTCATATTCGGCGACGCCCATGGAAATTCGGGGTTGGCCAAGGACCTCGACGCTCGCGCAGCGCCAGACCTTTTCCGCTTCCCAACGCGCGGCTTCGGCGCCGTGGCCAATCATGATGGCCGCCAGTGTTCCGCTGCGCAGATGACCAACGACATCCGCCCGCATCAGGAAACCGCGCAGTCCCTCGTAGCCACCCCGGCGCGAGCCGCCCGCGTCCACCAATTGAGGGCCAAGATCGATCGCGATCACGGACAACATGTCGAAGCGGTCAAGGAAGGCGTCGATGATCGGCTCCAATTCATCGAAAGCAGATCCTTCTGATTTCGCGGATGCCGAAGTTCCATACAACAAGGAGTTCGCCATATTCTCTCCACCTCTCGGCTTAATACAGGAAACCGGAGGACACCCTCCCTCATCTGTTTTTTCAGATGCGTCTGTTTCTCTGCATATATACGGAAGCATGAGGCCGATGGATCAATTTGCCATTCGACTATTGGTGAAAATCCGCGCCCCAATCCCAAATGGAGAGGATGCACCCATTTTGATGATATCATTTTAGAATGATTTAAATCGCATGGATTTCGGGGGAAATCCCTGTGCAATCAGCAATCGCGGGAATGACGGGATGTGAGAGGCATCGCCGGCATTCAACCGGCACTGCCGTCCAGATATTTCAAGGGATCGACTGGCGTCCTGCCCTTCCGCACCTCGAAATGAAGCTGGGGCACGGTGACATTGCCGGTGTGGCCCACCCGGGCGATCTGCTGACCGCGGACGACCTTGTCGCCCTGTTTCACCAACAGCGTCGCGTTATGGGCATAGGCGGTCATCCAGCCCCCGTCATGGCGAATCAGCACCAGATTGCCGAAACCCCGAATTTCGTTGCCGGCGTAGGCGACGACGCCGGTTTCGGCCGCGCGCACCGAGGTGCCCTGGGCCGCCTGGATGTTGATGCCATCATTGTGCTGGCCGCCGGGCTTGGAGCCGAATTCAGAAATAACGTCGCCTGCGACCGGCCAGACGAAGCGCATCCCGCTCGCGGACGGGGCTTCGGTCGAGGCGGCTCCCGGCCGCGCCGGCACGGTCACGGC